>JBNJDG010000027.1:0-14101 GCA_051819665.1 Nanobdellota archaeon | reverse complement strand
ATATGGATAAAGACAGGATCATCTCTGGTTTATCTTTCCTTCACAATGACTCTCATTCAGGCAATGTCCACAGGAGCACAGGGAAGGTCGTTATAAGGAAATAAGAAATTAAGCAGCTTTATCATAGTCTTTTTTATCCTTATCAGAATAAAGATCCCCGACCTTATTATCCTCTTTTGTCCTATGATGGAAAGACTCCTCCTTATTATGAGCCATTGAATATTTTTGGGACTGCTCACTAAGAGTCTGGTTAATATATTCCTTAGGATTCTCAGATATCAAATGAGCTTTAGGCACATGATGGCCAAAGGAAGTGATATTAAGATAGCTTGCATGAGCCGCACTAAACTCTTTCTTATGTTTATCACTAAGTTCATCTACCTTCGAGAGATAACCTTCCCTAAATTTATTTTTCTGGTCCATCTCAAGGCCCGATTTAAGATAGTCAAATATCTCTTTGCTACCTTCTCTCAAATAGTCTCTCAATAATTCTTCTGCTCTCTGATCAACCTGAGCACGATTCTGAAAATCACCCCTATGCTTAATCTCAACACCCTTTTCAAGTGAATCCTTTACTATCGAAGTGAGAGTATGCTCATCCAGATTCTCTATGTCAAGAGCCTTATGGTAATGATCTGTCTTGCTGGCAACATCCTTTATGTATTGTCCCAAACCTTTCCTTTTTTTATCGACATAAGGAGAAAGATCACCCATATCAAGTCCTTTATACTTCTCAGAAATCTCCTTCTCTTTAACGGGAAGAACTTGATGGATTTCCTCATGTAAATCCTTCACCTTATCGCTTATCTCTATACCATCCCATTCATCATGATAAAGATGCTCTTTCCTTGAAGGCGGCTTCTTCTTATCATCCTTTTTATCATCGGCCATCCTAATATCACCAGTTGATAATTACCTAGCAAAATGATTATATAAATCTTTCGAATGAAAGAGGGTCATTCAGGAATTACCTATCCTCCTCAACACACTCACCAAAAACACTCTCGAGAATGTGATAGCGGGCAGTATAAGAACTGCCGACACAATAATTCCGCCAATCGAGTATATTGAAAGACCTAAAGCTCCAAGACCGTTAAGGAGGAGATTTAGAGCCAGGAAAAGGACAAATACCACAAGATACGATAAAAGCACAAGATGGACCTTCTTTGCTGTCCTCATAGTATTCCTGAATACCTTCCTGTCAAAGGAGAAGCTTATCAATGCAAAATAAGCCACTATAAAGAGAGATATGAAGAAATACACAGCCATCTTCCCCTCGTTCATGAAAGCACTATTGAAGGAAGACCTCAAAGATAAGAAAGCTACCACCAGGAATATCAGGAAATAGACGAAGGAAGTCAGAGTGAACCTTTTCATGAAACCCCAGAAACTTAGCTTTCTCAAGAGCCTGTGGGAGAAGAACCAATTGATGCCCTGGAATACTGCAAACCCTAAGTAGACGAGGAAAAAATACAGCAGAAGTACCAGGACGATTTCATTGACCACAGACAGCATCTCCTGATTGGCTGTGAAATTCTTGGCCATCTGGTCACCTATCTCACTCAGTCTAGGTACAAGAGCTTTATAGCCGAGTGAGCTGAAGATAGAATAATAGATTATGAATAGTATATCAATAATCCCGCACACAAAGAGATGCAGAGGTCTCATCCTGTTCACTGTCTTAATGAAAGTCTCGTATATCATTCTAATTTATCCTCCATGTCCGTCTTACCTATTATTTTCTCCCCTTCGTAACAATACATTCTCTCCTCATCTCTCGCATCGGTTGAACCCGGTATATCTTCCTCCCCACAGAAGCATTCATAACTATGGTCTATGAGATAATCACTTGCCTCATCTCCCTGTTCATTATATTCTATGCACGGAGGTATATCCTCACATCTACCGTCATAACAATAATCTCCGCCTTCACAGAGTTCGCCATCATCTCCTGTTCCACATTGACACTGGGCATCCGGCGGAACTGCATCCCCATAGTAATACTTTGATGAACATGGTGGCTTATCAGAGGAAAGCGTACTCACACCTGTCACCCTCAGTGTCTGTTTCTGTTTCTTCCCATCCTGAACAATCGGCTGGTAATCTATCTTATCAGGGTTGTCCTCACTGGCATAATGGAGACTAAGCTCTAATGTAAAGTCCTTCGTATTCGAACCTGAAGACTTGACCTTTATCCTGTCTATTTGCTCACCTATATCAGTTCCTCCCTCTCCGCCGGCTCTCGGTGTGCCTCTGATGGTTATTTCAGCATCACCAACATTCACAGAGAACCTGTCTTCATAGGGGCATTCATATTCGTTCTTCTCAGTCTCTTTACAAGCCTTATTATTTGTATCAATATCCTCATAACTTCTTATAGTAACATTCGCTCCATCACCAGCATTTTCAAAGACAAGATCCACATCCCTGTCAAGCTCTCCACTAAGATATGCTTCAACACCGTTACCCTCAAATTCATTGGTCTGCGAGAACCAATCAGACTTCATCCTAAGATCAATCTCATTCCTGAATATATCCTTAAGGTCATACTTCTGATCACTCCTCAGACTGACTTTCTCATTGAACCTTTCTGCATCGCCGTCTTTGAGATTCACGAGAAGGTACATCTGCTTATTCGGATCATCCTCAGGGCTCTTCTTGATTATCTCACCTTCAACAAGGACATTCTCATTGACCTTATAATTGCCCCTTCCACTAACACTTGCAAGCCTGGGCATCCTGTCCCCGAAACTCGCATATCCTCTGTCACTTACCTTGAAATCACAAAGGAAAGCACCTGCATCCGCATCGAAACTGCACACAGGCGGGGAACCACCCTGTTTGTTGATCGGTTTCTCTACAGTCTTCGAGACCTCTTCATTCTCATTGTTCCTGTATGTATAGGTCAGCCTTACAGTATCATACCTCACTTTAGAGTCAGAGACCTCTATATGCCTCTCCTTGCTTATGGTTCCTCCTGATTTCAGGTTACCTGTAATACCGGTCGAATAAGCTTTCTCCTCTCCGGAATCATAACAATCACACTTACCACCTCTTCCCTCATAATTGCATGTGTTCTCTGCAGAACAGACAAGGTCCACCTTATAACTCATATCGGAACCGGCCACAATACCGTAACTTACAGTATATATATGGGTAGCCCTTCCATTGACAGGAGAATAAGTGTTGAACCTCCTCTTGCCCGGCATCAGCATCACATCACTTTCCACTGCCATCTTTTCGCTGGCTGATGAAAGGAGATTCTCCATCTGCATATCCCATTTACCGGTGAAAGCCCCCATACAGGCTGAATGGAGCAGCTGCTTCTCGGAGAACATCCATTGGTACATAGTAGTCGACTGGTACCTATTGCTCACCGAATGGGCAACATCCTCTCCTGCCTCATTAAGCGCACCGAAGAACTCACCTACTCCGAGTCCGTCTCTGGCCTCGGTCGAGCCTGAAGGCGCAAGGCTCTGTTTGGAGAAGAACTTACCTCCGCATCTTATCGCATTATATATAAGATCACAGACATACTGCGACATAACAGATTTGCACATGCCGGAAGTAACATTCTCATTAGTAAGTACGGTCTTGAAGCACTGAGAGGTCATCCCCGCAACCTTCTGGTAATTCCTGAGGTACTTTTCCATAGCCGGCAGACAACCGCACTGGATACTGCTGAAAAAACCGCCTGTCGGGTCAATGACATTCTTGTTCTCCTCGCCGACTGTATAGTGAGTGAGGCATCTGTCCTTCATCTCCTCCTTAACACTGTTATGATGATCCGAACCATCATCAGTATAATTAGCCGGATTGAATACCATATGTTCACGCGCATTACCCGAATTCTTGCCCATTATCTCTATGGAAGAATAAGACTTTGCAGGATCTATCACATAATTACCCTCATCATCCTTCACACAGCTATCGGGATCATCAGGTTTAGTCTTGCACATAGTCTCCTGATTAAACCTCGCCTCATAAATCCCTTTAGGAAGACCTTCAGGATTGAGTACATAGAAGCAGTCATTACCTCGTGTCTCCGTATCTTCCGTGAAAGAATGTTCCTTACAACAATCATCCTTTTTATGGATTATCTCCTGGGAATACTCATTCTCCTGGCAGACCCCTTCAACAGTATCCACTAGATTCTCAAAGAAACTCATGTTCTTCTCCCTGAAAGAATAACTGTACAGGTCACCCACAAGCGTACAGCCTGATCTCCATTCCTCAAGATAATGACTCTCACATTCCTCATCATCCTTAGATATCTCGCTCTCATTACCCGGGCAGCCCGGTTCTGCCCTTATCTCCTTCTCACCATCAACCTCGTAATAATAATAGGGGTCACTCTGCGATCTCCTCGCGAACTCGAATACTGACGGTACTGCCGGACAGAATATCCTGTCGGAAGCCCACCGGTTTATCTTCTCCATCTTCTCAGTGCTCTTTATGGCCTCCCAACATCCCGAACAATCCTTATCCTTCTCATCATGTGTGGTACATTTATTGCTGCCCGGCTCGACAAGTGCATTGCCATCACCTTCTTCCTTACTCTTATGGGGGATGAACGAATACTTGCCCACTCCTTTATAGCCCATACATGATATCTTCTCCTTGGCTTTAGCGATGAAATGCGCAACATTCGTCCCAATAGCTGTATAGAAAGCCACTTTCTTCACATCCTGAACAACATCAGCTGACTCTTTCGTAACATTCTTGACCCAGTCCATCAGCTTGATCCCGCTTTTCAGAAGACTCTTCGGCTTCCATTCATCCTCCAGTTTCTTATCTATAGGAACAGACACAGGGATACATTTTATCTGCCGTCCGGTCCTCGTCTCACCGAAACGGCTATACTCATAATCGATCTCCATCTTAAGCACGAACTTGACATTATCATATTCAGAAAGATCCTTAGGATTATTCCCGAGATTCACCTTTATCGAACCCGCAAGAGCATCCCTGGAGAACTGATGGAGGATCCCGCTCGAATCCACAAGTCTCTCACCAATCCTATAATCCTTATCATCATCGGAGAAGGACTGCCTTATCCTCTCTGAAGGCACCCTTATCTCAGGCTTACTTCCTATAATCTTCGCATCCTCCTCTTCCCCAAGACCCTGCCATTCGAGCTCATAATTTATGCCCAGAGAGGCCATGCCTTCCTTAATAAGATCAGGATTGAGAATATTCGGGGAAATACTGCCAATCACATTGAAATTCCAGTCACCACCATAATCACATGTTGTTAACTTAACCTCCCCTTCCACGGGATCAGAAGTCCTGTTACCATGGCCTATAGATACTACCTTTATATTATTCTTCCAGGCAGGCACTGTAGTGAACTCCCTCGTCCTCGTATCATCCTCTTCTATGTTCGTATACCTCTGGCCTTCGTAATCCTCATACTCTATATCCTGGGAGAGGTGGGCATCCACGACAAAATTGCCGTCCTCATCAGCCCTGGTGATCATCTCCTTATCCTTATCCTTCACCAAGGTCCCGAACTGCTTAATCAGAGAAGAGAGGCTCAACTGCCAGGATTTCCTTGCAAGTGTCTCGCCATTCACATAAACTACAACCTTGGCACCCGGCTCGGTCTTACCCTTTATCCTGACCTTATCAACATAGGCAGGGCTCAGACTATCTATGGATTCATCAAGGTCAAGCTTCACCTTCCCTGTATAGACTGAAATATCATACTCTTCCTTCACCTCGTTACCAGCCTTATCTGTGAAAACAAGCTCTAAGTTCCTCTCCCCATCAGCAAAATTCACTTCCTGTGAAAAATTATCATCTGTTTGTAGACCATTCACACTCTCGCTATCCACCCTTATATCCACAGAAACATTCTCGCTCACATTCCCCTTGATAAGAAGGGAACTTTCTGTCATCATAGAAGGTATCTCCGATATCTCCACTTCAGGAGGTGTCATATCTACCTCAATCACCTGATCCAGTCTCTTAACCTCTCCCTCATAATCAGCGGTTATGTTTATCTCATTCCTGCCCTTCGAGAAACCGGATATCGACTCAAAGGTGAAATTCCCGCTGTCTCCGAGGATCGCTCTTCTCTTAAGCTCGCCGTTCACCCTCACGAACACATCAGCACCCGGAAGAGAACTTACTTTCAGGGTGATCTCATCATCATTATAAAGGACAGGAACATCCTGACCTTCGTGATACACTTCTAAGAACATATCTTCATCCGCAGCCGGAACCTGACCAGTAGTGAAAGACTCCATCTCAGACTTCGTACAATCGGTGGCATTACAGTTCTTCAGTTTATAATAATATTCAGTATTATACTCAAGATTGCCTATGGTTATGCTATGAGACTTTACATCAGCCTCTCCTGTCTTTGAATAGGAAAGATCTTCAGTACCGTACATCACCTCGCCGTCAGTGGCATTCTCAGTCTCCCATGTGAAAGAGACCTCATTACCGTCTATCTCAACCGTGGCGGAGGCCAACCCGGGAAGCAGTAAAAATATGACAAGGAACATGATCCTCTTCATTCTATCACCAGCTCCGGCTCAAGGTATTCTTCCTCTGTACCATTATTAAGGTTAACCATAACATCCCTTTCTTCCTTAAGTGTAGTGGGTTTAGGCGTATGCTCAAAGACATGAAGCTTTAGCTTATCCGCATCCGCCAGTTCATTATAACTTACATTCCACTCATATTTAAATCCTCCTACAAGACTGTCTTTCTCCATCAGGAGCGCCTCGACATCATAAGTCACATCATCATTAAGTACATCAAGGGTTATATTATCATCAGGAGAAGTATATCTCTCAAAGACGTTATGATCCTCGTTCTCCATCGAGATAAGGACTTTCTGGTCCTCTTCGAGATTCTTCTCAAGCACAGGATTGGAAGAGGTATGCCTGGCCACATCTACTTCAAGTTCCTTAAGCTGTCTCATATCTAACGTAATATCCTCATTAGCGGAATCGAGGGAAATATGCTTTCTTGTCTCCTTATAATCCCCATGATCAGCTACAACATAACCTCCTGTACAATGTCTGGGTAATTTTGTGGCCAGCTGGTAAGCACTGTTCTCGAAACGCGTCTCTCCGAGAGGGCATTCCGTGTTTATACATTCGAAGGATATGTTGGCGTTCTCTATCTCAAAACCTGTCCTTTTATCAGCAGCCTTTATAGTGTATATCTCATCAGTAAGCTGTGAACATACATCATCCCCTTTAGGAGGAGCCCTGTAAGGTGTCTCACCAAAATCCTGCCTTGAAGCCTCATTGCTCTTTATGATAACCGGCGTAGCAAAATTGAAGACATAATCATCATGTTTCAATGTCACCATGACCGGATAAGTCAGGTCATAGGTGAAATGGTATACATTAAGGCAGAAAGAAGATATATAATCCTTCAGACCTTTCCCCTTATCACTGACGAGCCTATTGCCCTGTATAGGCTCTGCAGAGAGATCGAGACCCCATGAAGGCCTATACTTGAAGGACACCTTCATATCGGTCTCCTCAAGCCCGGCATCAAAGATGAAATGGTTCTTCTGGTAAGTCTCCTCCTCGTCGAAAGGTTCAAAATCCGTATTCTCTACCTTCATATCAGGATAATTATAAGCCAGAATATTATTTATCCTCTCCCTTACCTCAGAGAGCTTCCATTCGTTCCTCTGACATGAGATCTCCATCCCTGTTATAGGGATATCAGGATCTGCTGCCATGAGGTCTATCGTATTGTTCTCCAGGAAGACCTGCTCGTTCTCCTCATATAGTATCTTCCTCGCATTATCATAGATCTCCTTCAGAGGTATATCAAGTTTCACACGAAAATCCTCCATGTCCGCAGCCTCCTGCTTGTCCTTCCTCTCAACATGCAGAGGATAGAAAAGATCCACGATCACGTTATCCTCGGCTATGGTGGCCTTGACATTCATCTCTTCAGCTTTCACATCATATGTCTTGTTGAGAGGCCTGAATTCAGAGAGACAGGAATCAACATTGGCCTTGACATACTCCTGGATATCCCTCTCCATCTCATACCTTCTTGGTATCCTGTTCTTTCCCCTGTAATACCAGTAAGGGACCTTGAACATCCCTCCGCCTAATGGTTTCATATATGAGAAAGGATTGCTTTCTATCGTATCAGGTATATAGATATAACCTCCCTGAGAGCCGAGCATCCTCACCCCCTCGAGAGCCGTATCCTTGACGCACTGCTCAACATAACCCTCCACATCACTGTACTGCCCGCTCACAACATCATCAGGTTCGACTTCCTTAAGGACCTCATGTCTTAGAAAGAGGAATACAGCCACCATTATTATTATGATAGCTCCCATTACCAAAAAGTTCGTTACCTGCGCCTTTTTCATCTTATCACTGGTTCGAAAGTCTCCGTATTGTTGAAATTGAAATCCATCAGCTCGTTCCAGTCCCTGGGTATTGGTTTATCATGTACGAAGAACACTGCCTCCTCATTTTCATAAATGTTTTCCCCTATCGTCACATTGAACCTCGCCTGGGACTTGGGGAATACTGTAAAATTCGTCTCCGGATATACAATATCCTCTTCATCACATACACACTCACCCAGCACTTCAGAGCAAGGGCATTTAGTATCCTCCATCCTGGGTATCGTAAGGTTCTCCTCATAGAGGAAATAGACATCCACTTTGTATTTGCCCGGCACCAGTTTTACCGTTCCCCTGTCCGGCACATCCGTCTCGATATCAGAGGCATCAACCTCAGCAGTATCCTTCTGCTGTTCGTCGATTACCCCTCTTTCATACTGCTTCTCGAGCTGGTCCTTCATCATCTCATTATAATCCTTCTCACCTGAACTGAAATCATAAAAGCCCATCATTGGCACATTGTTCTCCGCCTCATCCTCTTTTATCCTCCTTATGCTGAATATCACCTTCTCAGAATCATTAAGTGAAGAGGAATATTCATAATAAGTGTCCTCTATCGGATTGTATTCCCTGACCATCTCATCATAATCACCTATCTTCCTCATCTCAAGGTCAAGTTCCTTCAGAGGGTACATCTCAACAGAGAAACTGTCCTCCTGCCCCTCATTGGAATAATTTATCACCTCGGTCAGGTAATCCTTCTTCTCTATTATCAACTTACCACCGAACATACAATACGGGAAATCCTCATCAAGAGGCGTCCTGCCTACATGAGTTCTCTGCCCACATTCATAGAAAACATTAGCATTTACCTGTTCACCTGAGACAGCATCTTTCGCTTCCACCTCTATCGAATCATTCACCCTCTGTGCAGGAGAGTCGAACATTGGTAAAGATACAGGCTTTGTCAGGTTATCGAGATCGAAATCAGAATCCAGCGGATTGCTGTTGACTATATTCCCTTCCACCGCGAACCTGAAATTGATCTCCTCCCCGCCGACATCCCTTTTTATCGTTACAACAGTCGGGAAAGTAAGATCATAATCATAAGAATAATCATAGACTGTAAATCTCATCATCTGCGTAAGGAAATTGCTTATCGGCAGCCTGTCCTCCGGATAGACAACCTGGGGACCTCCGAGTTCTATCCTCTTGCCGGGATAGAAGAAATCCACCTTGGTATCCTTATAGAACTTCTCGCCCAGCTGTATGCTCATCGCATTATATATGCCCTGTCTTATCTGGTCTTTCGTGGACCTGTCGAGCTCATAGATAGGATTGAAACCTTCCGTGTTCACTACCTGAAGGAGCCTCACCATTCCGAGAATCTCGTTCTTGAGCAATGACCTTATCCTTGGCTTCATCCAGTAAGTATCAGGATGACCTCCTATACTAAGATCTGCCCTCGGGGGAAGAGACTCAGGGTCCCTCTTCGAATATATGGAGATTAGGTTCATCACATGCTCCTCTATGAACTGACCCTCACTTTCAGCCTTCACTATCTTAGAGGCAAGCTCATATACTTCCTTAAGATTTACGGGCACTTTCACATTGAAATTCTTCATGCTCTTTACCGTATTATGCTCCTTGGAGACAATCTCCATTGGATAAGCGACATTAACCCTTACATCTCCATCCCTGACCATAACCTTCGTATTATAATCCTCGTCCTCTACCACATACTGATCCTCAAAGCTCTCGAAATCGTTAATACAACTATCAAGGTTCTCCTGAAGGTAAAGGTTCAGCTGTTCCTCTACAGAACCAGATCCCTCGCTTTCACATCCTCTGCCAAGCTGGCATAGAGGCGGCCTGTCAGAACCGAAAGCTCCGTCCTCGAAATAATACCAATAAGGAATCAGAGTACTTCCCATCCTCAAACCATCTGAAGGCTGGAGGTAACCACCATGAGCGCCGATCTCCTTTATGCCCTCCACTGTAGTATCCTTTATACACTGGTCCACATAAGACACTACCGGATGATTCGTTTCTGGTGCAAGGTCTTTTGAAAAATCATATTTGCTCTTATCCGGGAAGGTCAGAACTACAGCTATCATAAGCAGAGCTACACCCAATATTATATAAAGACTTATCCCACCTCTTTTTTTCATGCTAAACCTCTACACACCTCTTCTACCTTACCTTTATTCTTATATATCTTGCTCTCGGAGGTGTAATGTACCTCATCCTTGAACTTAAGGCATACTTTATCGAATTCAGTATGATTTATCTTGACAAGAGAAGCTTCTTCTCCCTGTTGAGTCTCCCCTGCAGAGATGTTCATCCAGTCCGTGGAATAAGTATCCTCGCCACTGAGGCTTATCCTGTACTTGTTATTCTCATTCAGGCCTGATAGATACCAGTTTATCGTATAAATATATTTTGTGGAATTATAGACTTCCTTCTCCCCACCTAGCCAGCCGACCATGTTCGTTGTGCCTATGATTGTATCATGCTTATTCTTATCATCAGTGAATCCTCTGTTTGTGGGATTACACCATGACTGTGCCCAGTAGGTTATATCGAAAGTGGCACCGAGATCTCTCCACCACTTCCTCCATTTCTTGTTGTAATCACTTAACCAGCCAGCTTTCTCCGCCAGTGTCCAGAGAGCATCCCCCAGATTGGCATCCCTTCCACAATCCCTGTCATTGAACCAGAAACACCCTGGAGGACATCTTCCGTCCTTTGTATCGGCTCCGGAACATCGGCTGAATGAGCCTGAGTTCCCATAATACCTTCCTCTGCATGTATAACCAGGAGGGATATCAGAATCCCCGGGAGAATCAATATCCTCATAACCATCAATATCAGATTCATTATTAGAAAAACAGTGATCATAACAATTACAGCCATCAGGATCCGCACACTTCTCATCACACCTTCTTAGTGGATTTGGTTCATCATCACCTTCCAGCTCACAACAGACCTCGTCTTTGTTACAGTCAAAAGCCCCCTTTCTTCCGGAATTATCACTAACTGTCTCATAACTATCTTTTTCAGGATCCTGATAATTCTGACATTGCTTCTCAGACATACATTCTCCGCTTTTGACTTCGCAAAGCTGATCCGGATCTTTACCGCCACAAGTGCCGCCATCTTTGCCTATTTTCTTATCAGCATTTTCACATTCAGACGGGCATTTACACTCCTCATCATATCCACAATCACTGTCACAAGGCTTCACAGGACATTTATCTACTTTTGTTTTAACGACAGGATCTCCTTCATCACTTTTACTATGCTCACAGCAAACCTTACCTTCTCTTATCGGTTCGCCGTCACAATTGCATTCTTCTTCTATTTTTTCGTTATATTCACAATTAGGAACTTCTTTTTCATCTTTTTTCTGTTTTTTATCTTTGTCCTTCTCTCCGCTATCTACATTCTTTTCCTTAAACTTATCAGAGCAACAGTACATGTCACTGTCTGATCCCCAGCATAGACCGGTTTCACATCCGTCTTCACAATCATCTGAATCAACATCATCCATATCACATTGACAATCCCAACCTGAATGCTCATCCGTACAGTTTGATTCTCTCTGTGTCCCACCAGTAGAATCATCTTCTTCCTCTTTCTCTTCATCATTTTTTTCTTTATCCTCTTCTTCAGAACCATCACAGGCTTTTTTCTTAATTAATTCATCTGCCTCTGAGCAATAACATTCATAATCAGGATTCTTAACATATTCGCATTTATAATGATAACGCCCTTCATAACAATACACTTTTTCTCCCGTTTTTCTTAACTTGTCACCACATATACAATGCCTATCCTCTTTAAAAATTTCATTATTACAATCAGATATAGCATAATCCCTCAAGGTAGTAGGTTCCCCATTATACCAGCATTCTGTATCAGCATCCGTCCCAACATCTAAAACATTACACAAAGGATGCCCTTTATGTGTTGAATATACATCCTGTTCCTGCTGCCCACTCACAAAACCAACAAATAACACCATTACAAGCCCAAAAATCAAAAGCCTACTCAGTCTCATTATTCTCCTCCGTAGTGTTCTCCTCAGTCGAGTTAAGGAAATCATCACTCAATACCTGCTCGCAGATCCCTTTCCCGCTATCACTGACCTGCCAGGTCTCTTCCTCCGCATACCTGCCTATGGCCTTGAACCTTTTCCAGCTATCTATCGTATTAAAAATAGCTCTCGGTACGTCACATGCAAAGACCTTTACAGCTTTAGAAACCTTTTTATCAGGCTGGCTGCATATAGCCTTATCAACCACCAATTTAAGTGTATTAGGAGCAAGATTAGCACCTATATTCCCTATATCCTCACCTATATTCTTTGCCAGTTTAAGTATACCGAATGTCTCACCAACTTCATTGAAGAAGAAGAGACATTTGGACTGGGATTTCTTCGAATCGCATATATAAGTCGGTGCACCCTGCAGGGAAAGGTCCTTCAGACACTTCACATACCTGCACTGTATGCTCATGTACTTATTGAGATTGGTGATTATCCCCGGCAGACATAGACCCGCTATACTCATGATAAGGCTATTCTGCGGCTCAGCTCTTACTGGACCTATATTCACACCGCCCATCTCAGAGGCATTTTCTATACTTAAATATTCCTCATCAGATCCTGCACCTACATCTCCACCTGTATACCTTTGGATATCATCAGCAAGTTCTGTCGTGTATTCACAGCTGACAAAACCGCAAATATTCCTTAAGCCGGGCCAGAAACCATCATCCTTGCCCCATTGGTTAAGGGCTCCTGAGACTTTATCAGGTTGTTCATCAATACTGACCGCTTCATCTCCTAATTTCTCTTCACTACTGCCCATGCCCTGAATTCCTGCATCCATCTTCGCTCCACAACGACCTGGATCAAACTGACTGTCATCCATCATCGAATTACCATAATAAAGCCAGGAGATAACGTTCTTTCCAAGGAATTCATAAGGATAACAACCAATATCATAAACAGTTTGGCTCTCAATAGCAATTCCAATGCCTTCTATAGTGGCAAAGACGTTCCATACGCTGACAACCTGCGTAGCTATATTACACCACTGCTTTAGCTTGTCCATCAACTGCTTAGAATCCTCTATGAAAGTATGGAAGCTCCCTATCTTATCCCTCTCCCTCTCTATCTTATCAAGAACTTCCTCGCCGGGCTCTTTACCGAGTGCAGAATCGGTAAAACCCATCTTAACAGATATGTTCTCCTCCTCGGGAGTGTCGTAAACAGTATCATCTATCTTCTGATATATATCTATGGAACAGTTCAACCTGAAAGAGTTCATGTTATTAAGGGACTCGGGCCTGAACCTGCTCAGAGTGAGCTCCGCATAGTTTGTCTCTTCCTCCTGCGTTACCGGCTCGAGCGTAGGAAGAGGTTCAGGAGTAGGATTCTTCTGATCCTCGAACAATTGCTGATAAGCCCTCTCATCACCTTCCACGAGACAATCCTTTATATCATACTGGAGAACTTCTATATTCTCCCCTCCTCCTGTAAGCTTGAAAGGTACCATTACCTTATATCCGGGTGGATTTGGGAGAAGTGAAGCTGTCATACGGTTAATCTTCTGCGGTATAGTTTCCTCGTCCGAGACCACATTGAAATTATCTGGATTCTCAGACATCACACCATACACAGGGATCTCTTTAGAGACAGTATCATTATTTCCAGCAACATCATAGACAGAGAGGTCTATCTGGGCCGTATAG
>JBNJDG010000026.1:0-14315 GCA_051819665.1 Nanobdellota archaeon | reverse complement strand
TTCTAACGAATTGCCGGAGATCCACATATCACCTTCAGAGGTTATATGAGAAATCTTGCTCCCTGAACTATCTTTTATGATAAATTTAGATAAAGGTTCCTTCACACAATCCCCATTAGCACAAGTATAACCATCAGGACAATCACTGTCTGATTTACATAACAGGTCCTGACCTGTCACCGGAATAAGAGAGAACAAGAATACTATTCCAAGCAAAAAGACAAACTTTCTCATTTTTAATCAGGGAAGTTTTATCACTACGTTCCCGCTGTTTGAGGTGTATGAATCAGATGAGACCGAGTCTGCACCTATACTTCCGTTCACCTGTAATGTAGAACCATGTACATCTGGCTGTTTCCCTATACCCACCTGCTTCAAACCATCATAATAAATATTTGAATTTGTCAGTTTATTGGAGTCTGCACCATAATCCCCTTTAAACATAGGTATATAGCCAGCCGTTCCCGAACCGTCAACCCCTCTGTTATCAACATAAGACTTCGTAGCTGCATCCTGGGGATTACTCGGTTCCTCCAGATTAACCAATTTATTATCTTCCATATCCAATCTATCAGAGATTTTCAGTTTCTTGTCTGTATTACCAATAAAATCTCCCGCCCCGATAATCTTGTAAGCACCTACACCTGTATCCTCTACATTACCCGAGGAACCAATGTATTTTATAGTACCATCATTTTTGCTATTATAGGCAATCTCTAAATTTCCATCGCTATTAAAATCAGCCATTGCATTGCCTGTAGTTTGATGTGCATCTACTCCTGTATCAACATCATTGCCTGAATCATCGGCATACCTCAGACTACCATCACTTGGTAAAATATAAGGTATATCTATATCACCATCTCCATCAAAATCTCCTATGTCGCCAAGAACATAGGTCTCTGCATTCAGGTACCCCTCTACTCTCATTTCATTAAGAGCAGAGTTATATCCAATATATTGTAATGATGGTGGATCAGAGGACGAGGTAGCATAAACCACTTCAGGAGAACCATCGCCATCTATATCCCCTGTGCCGCCAACTGAAGCCACAGGATTCTCTCCAGTATCAACTACCTCTCCCTTCATATTTATATACTTCAAATTGTCATCCGTATCTCGGTAAAATATCTCATTATATCCATCTCTATCAACATCGCCCATGCCCCCTACTTGCAACGCTTTCTCACCCGTGTCAACTATGTGACCAGAAGGAGTCATATACTTAAGATTATCATCCTTATCACTGTAAGCAATCTCATCTAAACCATCACCATTAAAATCTCCTGTGCTGCCAATCTCCCCTACCTTCACATCTGTGGTATGAACATTTCCTGATCCATCTAGATAGGACAAATTTTTCTCTGAATCCGAATATGCTAATTCAATAGTACCATCCGGTTGAGAATAACCGGACTCCGATAACTTCACCCCATCTACACTCACTTTACCTGCAACATCCAGTTTAGTAGCAGGATTCGTCGTCCCGATGCCTACATTCCCGTCTACATACAGCTCATTAGAGAAATACCCATTACGCCATTTGAGAGAACTGCTGCCCACACTGAACAGATCCGTCTTATTCGGGAGCATATCGCCGTCTATCTTGGCAGCCTTAGCAAGGTAAGAATTGCCTTCAGTCACAAAATCCCCTTTGACACGAAGGTTTCCATCACAGATGCCTTCAGAACAATAATCTCCATCATTTGTATTTACCCAATCCTGTATATCTGACCAATGTTGTCCGTCCAAAAGGTCTGCATCAAGCCCTGAGCCAGAGCCCTCAATGACATCTACCTCATTATTAGTGCTGTCCCATTCAAGTTGATTCCCAAGCTCATCATTCCCTTCGTTGACCCAGTCATCAGTCGAAGAGGACATCACATCACCTATATCCGTACAATTAGCACCATTCTCATCACAATACTGCATTGCACCAACATTACCTTCAACGTCCATTTCTGTATCGGGCACGTCAGTGTTCACACCTATGTTATTATTAGAGTAAACGACATCTCCGTCCTTTCTCCATCCACTGCTCGCAGCAGTACATTGTATAGAGCCATCAGGATATTCCACACAATCCACACCACAGATACAGCCATTACCTTCCTGGTTAGTACCTGTATTGCTTCCCGGGTCTGTTCCTGTACAAATACCGCTGAGATCCTGCCCGAGATCATGGTTCGAGTTTGTAGTACAGGATTCTCCATTCCTTATCTCACAGCCATTCGTCAGATCTCCATCACTGTCTGAATAACCAGATTCACAGACAACATCTCCTTTTGCAGGCAAAAGATTACCGTCACAACCATCATATACAGTATTCTCATAAGGTCCCGGGGAACCGTCTTCTATCTCACAAACACCTGCGTCACCATCACAATCATGATAACCAGGGAGACAGTCACCGCAACTCAAACTGTCGCCAACTTTCGACCAGGAGTCACATTGTGCCCTCCTGTTCTGCGAACCGCAACTGGAACCATCAACATTACACCTGAAGTTTCCCCTGGTGTCACAAGCGGGCTCATTACCATCATTCGAGAGACAATCAACCACATAGCCTGAATCAAGACCGCTTACCTTAGCATAATAGACTGAACTTGACGGAGCCGAAGGAGAGCCCCAGTCATAACATAAAGGAGCTCCATCATCATCAAGACCACAAACTCTGGCCGTATCACTCTCAGCCTTACAGGTCACACCATTATAACTCTGAGGACAATTATCCGGATGGTCAGCCCATAGAGTGCCGTCTTCATAGACCGTGGCAGCCGATGCGAAAGAGACCATCATTAGCATTGTAACCAGAATCGTGATTGCTTTTCTCATTGTCCACCCTCCTTACAACATGCAAGGTTTAAACTGGCTGTGCACCTCGCCATATATCCTGCTCCTTTGTTACCTTCACCGAAATCCCATACCTTACCGAAGAAATCCTCTGAATTCTTTGTCCAGCCATTACAGTCATTGGCATTGGCAAGATAGCCGGGAGCTCCGCCCGAGACCCACAAAAGGCCGCTTTCGGAAGAAATATCCTTATTGTTGACAGAATTTATCATCTCGGTCTCTGTGCATAGGTGAGAGCCCGCATAGTCTTCCTGGCAGATCTCATTCATCTTATCATAGCTCATATTACCTGCATCTTCAGGATCCCCATCAGTCTCAGCAGAGCTCTTCCCTACATAAAGACCTTTCGTCTCTGACCAGTCACCGAGGCAGGTATCTTCCGTACAGAGCTCTGCCCCCGATGTCAATGTGACATCACCTGTAAAATCTGTTTCCCCGAGTTCGCTCATATGATTGGTCTCAAATCCGAACAAAGAATATACAGGAGTTCTCTGGAAAAGCTCATCGAAAAAATGGCCCTGGACCTTCCTATCATCAGGATTTACCATAATAGTAGCATTACCATGACCGAACGGAGCTTTCGCATCTTCCGGACCAGGAAGTTCGGTATCATTAAAGCATATGCTCTGCTCACCGCAACCCTCCGTATTCATATCAAAAGCGGTCTGCTCACAATAATTCAGGTCACTAAGATCTTCACCAGATCCAGAAGAATTCAGTAATTCTGCACAAGAGTCCCTCTCTTCAGCACCAACAAGGGCGATAACGATGAACATTGAAATTACGGCCATTATGAATATTTTTTTCATTTTCAAATTCCTCGGGTTTATTCTTTACAGTATTAATATTTAAGTTTTTCTATCCAACACGGTCAAGGCATTTCTCCTTCAAAGCATCAGAATCTATCTTCTCACATCTCTCCGGAGACCTTAATCTTATAGCATCCATATAGAGGTTCCTGTCCGAAAGAGTGCTACCCTCATCCTTCTCCTCTTCCTTGCTTTTCTTGTCAGGAGTCAGCTTTGACAGGCATTCCTCGCGAAGCTCATTCGAGAGGATCTCCTTACATCTGCTCTTATTCTCCGCCTGCAGGGCTTCCGCATAAATCTCCCTGTCAGTCTTATCCATCTCTGCAGAATCATCTGAAGCGAAGAGAGTCAGAGATACTACAATCGCCACTATCAGGATAAGAGCTATCAGAGAACCAGCTATCAGGATATCAGGCTTACCCTTTCGGGCCTGTTTAAGAGCATCTTCTATAGTGTCATAAGTATAACCCAGATCCAGAAGACTCCTCCTTATCGCATTCAGGTTAGCCCCTCTCTTCATCTCCTTCCTGATATAATCAACTAACTCTTTACGCGGCATATACCAACCTCTTTTTTCCTCATTCATTCTATTCCTAATATAAAAACTTAACGGAAAACGACAATTTTAAATATATGAGCCTGTGCGGATAACCCAGATGACACATATACAGAAACTGGTGATGAACGGGTTCAAATCTTTCTCCCACCGGACAGAGCTTGTTCTGGGGACGAAATTCAACTGCGTTCTGGGACCTAACGGATCAGGTAAGAGCAATGTGATGGACGCTCTGTGTTTTGTCCTGGGGAAAGGCTCTGCAAAAGGTCTCAGGGCTGAAAAGGCCGCGAATCTTATCTACAACGGCGGGAAGACCAAACAACCGGCAAAGCAGGGCGAAGTGAGTATTGTCTTCGATAATTCTGATGGTACTTTCCCTACTGAAGAGAAGAGCGTCACCATAACGAGGATCGTCAAGAGCTCCGGCCAGAGCATATACAAGATCAACGAGCAGACAAGGACAAGGCAGCAGATCCTGGAGTTATTGTCCATGGCAAGGATCAATCCGGATGGTTACAATATAATCCTCCAGGGTGACATTGTAAGGTTCGTTGAGATGTCGCCGGATGAGAGGAGGAAGATAATCGAGGAGATCTCGGGCATCTCCGTTTATGAAGAGAAGAAGAGAAAGGCTGAGAACGAGCTGGACAAGGTGGAGAAGAAGCTCGAGGAAGCGCAGATAGTCCTGAATGAGAGGAAGAACAGGCTCGATGAACTGAAATCAGAGAGGGACCAGGCGCTCAAATACAAGGAAACTCAGGAGAAGCTGAAGAAGAACAAGGCCTCACTGCTTGACAAACAAATAAAGGAGAAAGAGGAGAAGCTCTCCAAGATTGAAGAGAACATCAACAAGTTCAAGGAACAGATGAACAGGAACAGGGAAGAGATAGAGGAACTGAAGAAGGAAGCGGAAGAGAAGAAGAAAGAGGAATCACAGATAAACAATGAGATAGAGAATAAGGGAGAGGAAGAGAAGGTCAGGCTCCACAAGGAAGTCGAACAGCTGAAGATAGATATAGCGAAGAACCAGACTAAGACAGACAACCTTAAGAACGAAGTGGAGAAAGCGGGAGAGAGAAAGAAGCAGATGCAGGATAACCTCGAAGAGACCAGGAAGAAGATAGAAGCCCTGAAGAAAGAGAAAGAAGAGCTTCTCGAGGGGAAGAGAAGAAAAGAGGAACAGCTCAAATCTGTGGAAGATAACATCAATAAGTACAAGGAAGATAATGATCTTGACAATGC
Organism: Nanobdellota archaeon; assembly: GCA_051819665.1. GTDB lineage: Archaea > Nanobdellota > Nanobdellia > Woesearchaeales > CAZZGN01 > JBNJDG01. The sequence goes on along the minus strand of JBNJDG010000026.1, from coordinate 8,855 downwards.
TTCAGATATAGAGAAGGATATAGATAAGGTCGATAAGGAGATAGAGGAGAAACAGCAGGAGACCCATGACCTCAGGGAGAGACAGCAGGAACTCATGAGGAGGAAGGATAAACTGGAGCTTCAGATCCAAAGCACCGATGAGAAGATAAACAAGGTTAAAGAGGTCGAGAAGGAATACGAGAAAGAGATGAAAGACCTCAAGAGCAAGAAGGAAGAGCTCAAGAAATCCACATCAGAACTGAGCAAAGAGCTCGATAAGAATCAATCTATAGTCGCGGAAACCACCAATGCGAGGAAAGAGCTGGAAAGGATCCAGGAAGAGCTTTCAGGGCTTAATGCGAAGAATAATTCTATAAAACAGGCAGCAGCGGGAAGCATGGCCATCCAGAAGATCCTCGAGAACAAGGACAGGTTCGGTAATGTATACGGTACAGTCTCAGACCTTGGAAGTGTGAAGAGCAAATACTCCCAGGCTCTGGAAGTTGCTGCCGGGCCGAGGATGAAGAGCATCGTCGTGGAGAACGATAAAGTCGCTTCCGAATGCATAAAATTCCTGAAGGACAATAAACTGGGATCAGCAACTTTCCTGCCCCTGAACAAGATCAAACCGGTGAAGGAGAGCGAGAGCGCGAAGAAACTACTGAAAGCCAACGGCGTCCACGGCCTGGCCAAGGATCTCGTGGAATACGATCCGAGATTCAAGAAAATATTCAGCCATGTCTTCGGGAATACTATCGTTGTAGAAGACATAGACACCGCCAGGAGACTGGGCATAGGAGAGAACAGGATGACCACCCTCACCGGAGATATAGTAGAGAGCAGCGGGGCTATGCAGGGAGGTTTCAGGAGCAAGAAGACAGGTGTCGGTTTCAAGGAGAACGAGATAGTCGATAAGATAAAAGAGCTCGAGAATAAAGAGGCCGACCAGAAGAAGCTCCTCTCCAACCTCGAGTCTAAGAGAGAGGACAACGAGGAGAAGATAAAAAGGCTGAGGGAGCATAAAGCTAATCTTGAAGGAGAGACCATTAAGAAAGAGAAGAGCCTCCACCTCGAATCCTCGGACCTTGAAGCTTCGAAGAAAGCAAAAGAGGATTTCTCAAAAGAGCTGAAGGAAGTGGATAAGGAACTTGAGGATGTACAGAAGAAAGTGAGCGGAAAGAACCAGGAGCTTGCGAAGAAGAAGACCGAGAAGCAGCAGCTCAAGGACAAGATCAATGAGATAAGGAATCCCAAGAAACTGGCAGAGCTGAATGCCTTCCAGCAGAAGAAGGATGAGATCAAGGAAGAGATATCCAAGTACGACCTTGACATAAAGAACTGCGATGAGAGAAAAAGTACGATCCTCGACCCCGAGCTCAAGAAATCAGAGGATATCCTCAAACAGCACCAGAAGGAAGAGGAGGATTTCAATAAACAGCTTCAGGAGATGAACGAGTACATAAAGAAACAACAGGAAGAGCTGAAGGAAAAGGAGAAGAAAGAGGAAGAGTTCAGGAAACAGTTCAAAGTGCTTTTCGACAAGAGGAACAAGGTCCAGGAGAAGCTCAGGGAGATAAATGATAAGATAAGCAGGAAGGAGCAGAACATTAGAGAGATAGAGACGAAATCGAACAACTATTCCCTTGACAATGCCAAGCTGAAAGCCGAGCTAAATGCACTTAAAGAGGAGTTCAAGGAATACGAGGGAACAGAGCTCATAGACAATAACAAGGAGACCATGAGGGAGAACATAAAGAAGTTCGAAGCTATCCTCTCCGATATGGGAAATGTGAACATGAAAGCTCTCGAGATATACGAGAATGTCGAGAAAGAATACAACGAGCTTGTCGATAAGAAAGAGAGGCTCGGTCAGGAGAAGCAGGATGTCCTCGAGATGATGAATGAGATCGAGACCAAGAAGAAAGAGCTCTTCACCAAGGCTTTCAACAATACGAATGAGAGTTTCAAGAACATATTCAAGCAATTGTCCACAAAAGGAGAGGCTTACATGGAGCTCGAGAACGAACAGAGCCCTCTTGACGGAGGGGTCACTATAAAGGTCAAGATGAGCAGCAGGAAATATCTTGATATAAGATCGCTTTCAGGTGGCGAGAAGACACTGACCGCATTATCTTTCATCTTCGCTTTGCAGGAGCATGACCCGGCAACATTCTATATCTTCGATGAGGTCGATGCCGCCCTTGACAAGAAGAACTCCGAGAAACTGGCAGAGCTGATAAGGAAATATTCAGAGAATGCGCAGTACCTTATCATAAGCCATAATGACGCAGTTATCTCTGAAGCCAATCATCTCTACGGTGTCAGCATGAATGAACACGGCATGAGCAAGATAGTCAGCCTGAAAGTCTAGAACTGATTAAGGACAAGCTCAATCTTCTCAACGGTATTATTCCAGTCGAAACTTCCCTTCACTGTCTCTCTCGCCTGCTCTGAAAGTTTCTTTCTCAGCTCTGTATCCTCTTTCAGCTGCTTGATCTTGAGCTTAAGGACAAGATAGTTCCCTTTAGGAAAGATAAGCCCGTTCTTCCTCTCTTCGAGGTAAGATTTCACATACCCAACCGGAGTAGAGATCACCGGAACGCCGCAGGACATAGCTTCTAAAGTTGATAAAGAAGTCGTCTCGGTGAGGGAAGGAAGAACATAAACATCCATTGCCTGTAGGTAGGGTACAACATCATCCTTCTTACCCACTGCTTTCATATTCCTGCCGGTAACAATATCTTTCCTGTTACCCTCCCCTACCACAAGAAGGGTCATATCATCATTACTCTCATTGAGTTCATTGAACGCCCTTGTAAGGGTAGACAGGTCCTTCTCCCTGCTGAGCCTTCCTGTGAATCCTACAACGAACCTGCTGCTGTCAAGGCCCAAACGTTCCTTGGCTTTCCTCTTATCTGCAGGCCTGAATTTCTCAGTGTCTATGCCGAGATGTACGATAGTCATTCCGGGAGAGAATATACCGTTCCTTCTCATCATCTCTTTCACTTCGAGGAAAGGTATCATTATGATACTGCACATATTATACAACATCCTTGCATAGATCTTGGTGAAGAACCTTGCCAGCGGTTTGAAAAGTTTTATGCTCTTGGAGAACAGCTCCCACTCGATAGAATGGACATAAGAGACAACAGGTCTCTTATGGAACCAGGATGCTATTATCGCCTTTGCACCGACGGGACCCTGGGTCTGGACAAAGACAACGTCAGCCTCTTTCACATAACGGTTAATCTTCCTGAATGACGCTTTTGGGGGTTGATAACCTCCTACAGAAAACTTCGTGACAGGAAACTTGATTATATCCACACCTTCATAATCAGGCGCTTTCCCGTAATCCGGGCAGAGCACGGTTATCTTATAATCGGCAGAGAGCCTGGGTATTATCTCATTAAGGAATCTCGCAATCCCATCCCATCGGGGAAGGAAATTGTCCGTGGCTATCAGCAGACGCTTCATCTTAGCTTAAAGAACACCTCCGCATACTTATATCCGTTATTGAGACCGTTCAGGAAAGCCTTGGCATAGACTGTCCAGAGAAGCGAGAAAAGGGCTGCTTTCTGGCTCTTATGCATCCTGAAGGCCTTTATCTTCTTACTGAATGTTTCTGTTATATCCACCACCATCTTTGGGGAGTTCCTCTTCCGGAAATTCATGAGGGTCCATACATCGAACATATAAGCCTCCCCTTTATAGCCTGCTTCATCCATCACCTTCGTCATTATATTATAGACTGCCCTGTGATCAGGATGAGGGTCATCCATGTTATGGAAGAATATCTTATCGGGCTTCACTTTATTCATTATATCGATTATCTTATCATGGCTGCATTCCTGCTGTAACTTCCCCTCATTGAGCGCCAGGAAATACTGGTCCTTAACGCCCAGGAAACTGTCTGATTCCTTCGCTTCCTTTATCCTCGTCTTTATGGTATGCTCAGGCTTCATCCAGGGATGGCTCTTCTCGCCGTGAGAGAAGATCACAGAGTAGATGTCCTTCCCTTCGGCAGAATACTTCGCAGCAGTCCCACCTGCTCCTATCACAAGATCATCATTGTGAGCGCAAAACATCAGTATATTCTCGGCCATAAAAAACCCTGTGTGGAAGTTGTTTAAATATTTATCCGGTGTTCAGAGAATCAATGTAGATCTCATAAAAATTCTGCTCTTTATGTATTGGAAATCCTGTCTCTCTTGCCTGAATAATCAGATCATCCCTGTTCTCCAAAAATTCCCTGACATTACATCTGAAAATTTTTACAGGATATTTTGATACCAGCTCTGCATCCTTCTTTCTCAGAACAACCTTACTTTCTGACACGACAAGCAGATCTATATCGCTCCCTTTTGCTTCTTCCTTCCTTGATGCTGAGCCGAAAAGGATTATTGTGTATATACCTCTGGGAAGATCCTTCAATAAGTTTTCTAGTGGGATCCTAACGGCCCTGTTCAGGTATCTGAACTTAGAGAGGGCTATCTCTGAAAATTTCAATGCAAGATACTTCTTATCTTTGATACAGTAGAATGTATTTGACTTTGTTTTCTCTTTCAGAAAGATCTCTGAATCAGTCAATCTTTTAAGTGCGTTCTGTAGAGAGCTATGTGAAAGACCAGCATGTTCTTTTATCTGATTATAATAAAGCTCAGATTTCTTCATTTCAAAAAATGCCAGGAATATCTTGTCTTCAGCCCTCATAGAAATCATGATAATACCCACTAGTTTATATATTTTACCAAATTTTGGTGATATTTTACCAATTTTTGGTTTTTTCCAGACCTAAACATTCGACCTACCGATGATTTCCTCTGTTTTGTTCATGAAATCTATAACCTTCTCTTCATAATATCCTATCTTTTCCTTAGTAAAAGCTATTTCTGTCGTATAACTTGCATCATGCCTCTCTGACTTAAGATCAGCATAAAGCTCTGCATCTTCCTTGTTTATTGACAGTTCTTCTATAAGCTCTGCCTCCCGTCTTGATATAGAATACTCTCTGATAAGCAAGAGTAACGTAGCACGGTGATTCTTTGAAACATACCCCTTCTTTGATATAAGAGCCAAAGCACAATGGTAAAGTGAATAATATAATATTACAATCAACCAGTCATTGAAGTTCCTCTGTTTCTTATTAACCCTGAAAAATTCGAGATTATGTTTTGCTTTTCTGAGGAAAGAATGGACCAATCCTTTATTATCCTTTATTTTTCTTATCTGCTTCTTTCGGATAAAAAACCCAATCTCCTTTCTTAACAATCTCTTATCCGAAAAAAGTTTTTCAATATTTTTTAGAGACATCTTCACAAAAAACTATTGTATTTTATTTAGAGATTGCCTCAATATTTCCAGAGAATTTTCGAAAAACCAATATAAGTTCCATTGATCCAGAATCAATCCCCACCAGAACAGCAGAAAATGAAATATTTTCTTACATATCATAAATCCTTGACGCCCATATACACATGGAACCCCTTGCTCCTGGCCAGGATTTCGACTGAACTGAAGACTTCCTCCATGGCTTTCTTCAGGCTCTTCCCGCCTTTCTTGCTCCTTGCGACAATCTGAAGACTGCCTCCGTGAGAGAGATGATCAGAGGATTCTCTTATCATCCTAATACAAAGATCCTTGCCCGCATGCTGGGGAGGATTGAGGAGTATAGTATCGAATTTCCCCTCCACATTCGCGAAAGCATCCCCCTTGCTTACCTTTGCTTCCACAGAATTGAGTTTGATGTTCTTCTTTGCCAGACCTACAGCCCTTGAGTTTATATCTGTCATTACAACCTCATGACCTTCTCTAGCGAAGGTTATGCCTACAGGACCATAACCGCAACCTAAATCGAGTAGCCTGCCCTTCACTCCTGCATTCTCTATCAGTATCCTCGTGCCTATGTCCACACGATCTTTCGAAAAGACCCCATTAGCAGTTATGAATTCAAAGCTCCTGCCCCGGAGCCTTACAGAAATCCTCTTCTTGTTAATTGGCGAGTTCTGTTCTTCATCGAAGTAATGAGGCATCAGATCAACCCATACATGCTGTAGAGGAGCTTATCGACCACCTTCTTCATCTCTCCTTCTTTTGCAGTGAGAGTGAGACAGTCCTCTTCGAGGGTTATGTTGTTGTTTTCCCCATAGACGAGCCTTATCACTTTTCCTTCTGTATCACTATCACAATTAACCACTCCCAATTCTTTACATGAGTCATGATTATCCTCATTGCAGACTATCTTAGGATTGAAGAGAACATCTCCCTGTAAAAGGAAAGCGTTGCTCGCAAGCTTTCCGAGAAGATCTGTGGAAGAAGTAATAAGGTCCTTATTGCCCTCAAATTTCGAGACATTGATGGAGATATAGGTCTCATTAGATGGAAGGAATCCCTGCGGGTCATCCACCAGCTTTACATCCTTAAGTTCTGAAGGCCTGTACCTGAAATTCACAACAGAGCCGTTGATCTTTGTAAGCCAGAGACCATTCTCACCCCTTGTGAAGTTATGACCGTTATGCCTGAAGAACTCCTCAGTTTCATTACCCTGATCTTCTTCCAGATCTTTCTCCAAGTTATCCTCAGGATTCACATCCGGAAAGAAAAGCAGGACGAGGACTGCAAGGGCTGCAAATCCTGCCAGGATCTTATGATGGTCCTTCATCCCATGACACCCAATAGCTCGTAGACTATCCTCTCAGAGAGCCTCATGAAATCTGAAGCGGTGGCTGATCTTACATGGATACAGTCATCTTTGGTTATCTCTGAACTGTTCCCCTGCTCGAATACTATTACAGGGACTTCTTCAGTGGAATTCGCACATCCAATAACAGGAACGTCATACTCACTTTCTGTATTGAAAGCGTTCCTCATGTTTATAGCAGTTTTCTTCTTCAGGTTCTGCTGTGCCCTCGCTATATCGTTCCTTAAACGAGAGCTTGGATCATTTGTCAGTATGACCCCCTTCGAGCCCCTTATCGTATCAGCAACATCATCAGAGACATTATACCTTTCAAGCTCAAGCGGATGAGAGGTAAAAGCCATCTCCCTTCCGTCTATCTCTGTTATCCAGCCTTCCCTTGTCCTTGTGAAGGAGAAATCATTATACCCTGTCTCTTCATTATTATTACCCATGTTATTCGCGAAGATGCCAACACCTCCACCGACCATGACTATGATCGTGAAGATGCCGAAGAACATCCTGCTCGTCCTTTTCCTTTTTTCTTCTTTGCTTACCATATCAACCATGCTCCAGGAACCATTCTGTTATCTTCTCATCCCTCGGTTTCCTGAGTTTTTTAGGATAGAATCGGTGATTGGCTCCCTTTACTATAAATAATTTTTTGTTCCTCAGCACTTTAGAGAGCTTCCTGCTCTGCTTAACAGGAACAGTCTTATCCTTGTCCCCGTGGGTTATCAAGACTGGTGTTTCCAAGTTCTCTGCTTTCTTATAACCATCATAGTTAACAGCATCCCTGTAATAATCAAAGCCGAGCTTCTCGGGCTTCTCCTTCGCGTAATTGAATATCTCCGCATAGCCCTTCTCCTTCCAATAAGCTATTTCCTTCTCTGAATACCTCATATCAAAGAGTTCTCTGAAATTCACTGCCGGACATATCAGAGCAGAGCTCCTGACTTTATCAGATCTGTAGAGAGTGAGAAGACCGCCCATGCTGGAACCGAGCATGCTTATCCTGTCCTCATCGACCACCCTGAAAGACCTGGCTTTCTCCAGAGCTGCATCAACTGCATTCAAAGCTTTTGTGAGAGTGAAAGACTTCATGCTCCCCTGGCTCTCCCCGTGAGCATAGTAATCGAACCTGAAGGTAGCAAAGCCTGCTCTTGAGAGCTTTTCCGCCAGACCAAGATAACTGCCCGAATCCTTGCTGCTTAAGAAACCGTGGACCATTATCACCAGAGGGAACCTTGCATTGACCTTCGGATACCTTAAGACCCCGCATGTCTTCTTTCCGCCATTATGGGTGAACCAGATCCTCTTCTCGGTGAAGCTGTCCTTGTTAAGATAATCTCTGACTATCCTGTTAGATCTGAGTTCTGATGGGAGTGTGAGCTTATGGCCTTTCGGTCTTCTCTTAAGCTCTGCCTCATAGACATCCGCCTCTTCATAGCTGTAGAGCATCCGCAGGTTCTTTATCTTATACCTATTTGTTTGACTTATATCATCAAGCTCAGGGACATTCCCTTCCTTTGTCAGGATCCTTCCTCTCTTCCTGAGGAAAAGATACGCTTCTCTTGCCATCACTATATGAACAGGGAAGATTATTTAAGTAATTTTTGAAAAAGATACTTTGAAGAACCTGACATAGCAGATTTTATAAAATCCTTTTTCTCACACACGAGTATGAGAGACAAATATTTCACTATCGTCCATGAAAAGTATCTGGATCTCTATAAAAGAAGCTTTCCGGAAGAGCACAAAAGGGTGAAGGAAAAGATAGATAAAGTGAGGAGGATGGAACAGGAGTATGACAAGGTCAGGGTCTTCAATGTAAGGGATAAATCCAGGATCCCACTGGATAAAAAGAACGATCCGGATGTAATAGTCATGGGAGCTCTCAGGGGTTATTGCTGCCTGGATCATCTTTATACCCTGAGAAAAGAAGGCTTTAATGCCTGTTTATATGAGAACGGTTGTATGGATACAAGTGTAAGAAGGCCTGCATTCAGGGATTATTCCGACTTTGAGAAGCTAGTGCCCGAATATAAGGATAAGTGAGCCCATAATAGGATTTCTGATAAAAGACATCATTCACATTCCCGAGAGCCATTTCCATATCGGCTTGATTATTGCCTTCCTGCCTTCCGAAGAGATCTCATCCTCCTGTGAATGTGTAAGGATAAGACCTTTATCAAGCCCGTGA
>JBNJDG010000025.1:0-15031 GCA_051819665.1 Nanobdellota archaeon | reverse complement strand
GCCATATAAGAGCTGTCTATGAAGAAATTAAGGTAAGGGCCGTTATTCTCTATCTTCCTGATAAAATCCGGCTTGGAAAGCTTACCCGCAAGCTCCTCCACTATAACAGCAGGGTTCTTCTTCATCTCCTTCGCGAGCACAAAACAGGGAAAAGCATAATCACCCAATCTCGTATCCTTGGGCCTTTCCAGATTGTCCAGATGCTCTTCAGAGACATGATCGGTGAGCAGTTCCTTGATCTTTTCTTTGAAATCCATAAGGTAAAAGTTCCCTTAGTTAATATTTAAAGGTTTTTATGGAAGAAGAAAAAGAGGATATATGAAGATACAAAAAGGTTTATATAATAAGAGAAGAGAGTAATGAACCACCATGCCCGCAACAAAGACCGAAAAAGAGTTCGAGGATCTCTGCAATAAGCTGGAAAGGATAATTGAAGAGGACAAGAAATCATACGAGAAAATAAAGGCACAAGGAGACCATTCTTTCAGGAAAGAGCTGAGAAACATAAAGGGACAACTCAAACTTCTCCACAGATTAAAGAAAAAAAGGAAGAAGCTTAGTTCTATTTAGTATTCAAAATAATATTTGTCTTATCACAAAAAAATTTAAATATGATTCTTGTTTACCTTAAATCAACACACTCGAGAGCAGATAAACGAAGGAGGTGATAAATATGTCGATCTGGGATGATATGGAAAGGATGCACAGGCATATGGACAAGATGTTCGGGAACTTCTTCGACAGAAACGAAGGCATGCTGCCCGGCCCGGAAGGCTCAGATTCGTACAGGAACCCTCTGACTGACGTCTGGGAGACAGATAATGAGGTTGTTTCCCGGATAGAGATGCCTGGCGTGAACAAAGATGATATAGAGATCAATGCAACTGATGACAGCGTAGAGATAAAAGTGGAGAAGAAAGACGAGTACGAGCAGGAAGACAAGAAATCAGGGACTTACAGGATGGAAAGGAAATGCGCAGGATTCTACAGGAGCATCCCGATGCCCAATGCGGACACCAGTCAGGCAGAAGCCAGCTACAAGGACGGTGTCTTAGAGCTGAGAGCTCCTAAGAAAGAAGAGAGCAAGAAGAAACAGATAAGCGTCAAATAGGCGCTTATCTTCTTTTGAGGTGATAGGAAATGGAAATAAAACCCATAGGAGAGAGAGTTTTGCTCAAACCTATCGAAGAGAAGAGCACAACAGCAGGAGGGATCTACATCCCCGAGTCGGCAAGAGAATCGAAGAAACAGGGAGAAGTGGTTGCTATCGGCCAGAAAGAGGAAGGAGAATTCCCTATAAAGCCGGGAGACAAGGTCATCTATGGAGGATATAGCAACGAGGAGATAAACTCAGATGGTGAGAAGTACATCATCGTCGAGTTGAAAGATATAATGGCAAAGATGGGGTGAATAGAGATGGCTAAGCAGATAACATTCGAGGAAAACGCAAGACAATCAGCACTTAAAGGTATAAACAAGGTAGCAGACACGGTCAAGATCACACTCGGTCCGAAAGGAAGGAACGTAGTTCTTGATAAGGGAGACAGCCCTACGATAACGAATGATGGTGTGACCATAGCGAAAGAGATCGATCTGAAGGACAAACTGGAGAACATGGGTGCGAAGCTGGTCAAGGAAGTGGCCTCAAGAACACAGGACAATTCAGGAGATGGTACTACCTCAGCTACGCTTCTGAGCCAATCCATGGTCACTGAGGGAATAAAAAACGTAACAGCAGGGGCTAACCCCATAGAGATAAAACACGGCATAGAGAAAGCCACAGAGAATGTTGTGGAGCATCTGAAGAATAACAGCATCAAAGTGAATGAGAAGGAGAAGATAAAGCAGGTAGCCACAATCTCTGCGAACAACGACGAGAACATCGGCAAGCTTATTACAGATGCGATGGAGAAAGTTGGGAATGACGGCATCATAACAGTCGAAGACGGGAGAGGCATAGAGACAGAGCTTGAAGTTGTCGAAGGGATGCAGTTCGACAAAGGCTTTGTTTCTCCATATATGGCAACAGATCAGGAGAAGATGACCACAGAGCTGGAAGATCCGTACATCCTGATGACGGATAAGAAGCTGAGCAATATGAAAGAGCTAGTACCTGTCCTGGAGAAGGTATCCCAGGAGGGGAAGCCGTTGATGATAATCGCCGAGGATATAGAAGGCGACGCACAAGCAGCCCTCACCCTCAACATGATCAGGGGTTCTCTCAAAGCATGTGCAGTTAAAGCACCGGGCATTGGAGAAGAGAAGAAGAACATGCTGGAAGACATCGCAGCCCTTACCGGAGGTAAAGTGATCTCAGAGGATAAGGGCATGAAACTTGACCAGTTCACAGAGGATATGCTCGGAAGTGCCAAGAAGGTGAAGGTAGATAAGAAGAGCACGATGATCGTTGAGGGCAAAGGAAATAAGGAGGACATAGATAAGAGGAAGAAGATCCTCCAGGGCCAGATCGACTCTGCTGAAGGCAATCAGAAAGAAGAGCTGAGGAAGAGGATGGCGAAGCTCGGGAGCGGCATCGCTGTGATAAGAGTAGGTGCAAGCACCGAGACAGAGATGAAAGAGAAGAAGATGAGGATCGATGATGCTCTGCATGCGACAAAGGCTGCAGTAGAAGAAGGAGTCATAGCCGGCGGAGGACTTTCCCTCTACAGAGCCACGGAAGCCCTCAAGGACCTTGACCTCAGCAAGGATCAGCAGACCGGTGTAAAGATAGTCTCAAGAGCTATCCAGGAGCCGTTGAGGCAGATAGCCGAGAATGCCGGTAAAGACGGAGCTGAGGTCATCGCAAAGCTAAGAGGTGAGGAGAACAATATCGGCTATAACGCGAAGAAGGACAACTATGAGGATCTTATCAAGGCAGGCGTCATAGATCCCACGAAGGTTGTCAGGCATGCACTGCAGAACGCCTCGTCAATATCAGCCATGCTTCTCACGACAGAAGCTTTGGTGGCGGAATTCGATGAGGAGAAAGACCAGAAGACAGGGGCCATAGTCATATGAGCCCCTTTTTCTCTTTTTTATCATTTTCTTTATCACTTCTTTTAATAGTCCTCTTTATATTATAAGATTATAGAAAAATACACCGATTCATAGATAAAAAACGGAAATCGGGCGAAAATTATCATCCATGATAAGGAAACAGGATCAATCATTCCTTATTCTTGCTCATCTCTTTATAAGCTTTCAGGAAAGCTTCCTTCTGTTTATCCGTTATCTCCCCATACTCAATATAGGAGACTTTTATGTTCCTCAGGAAAGGGCTCCTTTCGTAGAGCTCTTCCGGGATATCAAAGAATTTCTTCATCTCAGGGTCTTTTATCTCTGTATTGAGCTTATCCTTCTGGCAGGGATAACAAATAACATATCGAGACCTTGTGGTGGCCTCGACATAATTCTTCTTACACTTTATGCACTTCTTTTTTATCTTTATCATCTGGCAGAGTCAGCCTGTCTCTCCAGCTCTGTCTTTTTGGACAATGCCTGGGAGGTACTGTGCATATTGTAAGCCGAGATGATCTCGTCCGCCAGAGCCGAGGAAGCACCCTTCTTCGAGTTGAAAGATTTCTGGTAAGCTCCCTGGGCGAAATGCCTCAGGACAAAATCCACTCTCCTCTGGGGTGAGCTCTCAACTGCTTTAGGATACCTTGCACCACCATATTCGATCGAGATGATCTCCTCTCTTGGCGCAGAATTCTCGATGGCCCCGACAAGCACCGCTATAGGATTCTCTTTGGTCTTGTTCTCGATTATCTCAAAGGCCTTCTCGACTATCTCAGCGACGGAATGTGCCTTGCCTGTTATATGCCCGGAAGTTATCTTATGCTTCTTGGCCTTATGACCAGGGATCATCACCTTGTTGATGAGCCTCTCGACAATGGAAACCTTGGCTCTCCTGAATCTGTTACCAATGTCCCTTCCGCCTGTCCTTGGTACGAACCTGGGTTTCAGAGATATATACTCCTTGAGTCCAGGATCCTGTACAACAACATCTGTTGGTGACCATCTGTTGAAAAATTTAACTTCGCCCATTTTTACTTCCTAGCCTTCTCTATTTTTCCTCTTCTCAGAGCATCAAGACTCTGATCATTGACCTGTGTGACTCTCCATCTGACTCCCGGGATGTCCCCTTTGGACCTTCCCATGTTCCCACCTATACATTCGATGGTTACCTCATCGTGCTCATCGACGAGTTTGGTTGAACCATCTCCGGGCAGGAATGCTGTAATCTGCTTACCGTTCTTGACAAGCTGTACCCTTACGCATTTCCTCATAGCGGAATTAGGCTGCTTCGCCTCCAGCTGGATCTTCTCCAGCACGAAACCCTTAGCCTGAGAGCTCCCGAACAGAGGATCAGACTTCTTCTTCAGTCCGAGAGTCCTGCTGACATACTCCTTGTTCTTCCATCTGCCGGCTTTCCTTCTCTGTTGAAGTTTCTTACCTGCATTAAGTCCTGATGATTTTTTAGCCATTTTCTAATTCACTCTTTGATCTTTATCTCTTTAAGCGGAAAATACCGTTTCACGATATCCTCATAATTCCTCAGATTGACGCCGTTCCTGCCTATCATCCTGCTCCTGGTCTGGTTATCAGGAACAGTGACATTGACAACATCTTCCTGTGCGTCCACCTGGGTAACTTTGAGTGGAAACACCAGACGTTTTATAAATGTTTCCCTGTCATCACTGAACTCGACAATCTTTATCTTCCTGTTCATCTGATCCGAAATCTTTTTCGCATTGGCGCCCTTCTTACCTATCGCCTTCATTGCCTTCCCATCGGGAACGACAAAATGCAAAAGGCCGAAAGCGTCCTCAAAAGCATCCTTCGGAGAGACTTTCGTCCTCGACTCAAAAAGCGAGATCAGCTTCATGAGCCTCTGATCATATTTTATTCTCACTATGATCACTTCTTGATTCCCAATACAGATACAGGGAAAGGCTTCTTACACAAAGTGCCTAAAGCATCATTATACATCTCGAGCTGTTCCTTCTCGACCGAAGCTATGGAAGTATAATGATCCAGGTCCTCCAGCACTTCTGCAGGACAGTTAGAGGATACGAAAACTTTCCCCAGATTGCCTTTCTTGAGTTCCTTCAAAGTCCTCTCTGTACCTATGACAATATTTCCCTGTTCTACAGCTTTTTTTATCTCTTCCATTCTCATTTCCTCGTTTTGGTGATCAGACCAGGTAATCCTGTTCCGACAGGTACCGGCTGGTTAATCATCACGTTCTCGACCACACTGCTGAGGTTATCCTCTTCTCCTACAACACCAGCTTCTAGCATATGCTTTATCGGTGTCTCGAATGAGGCCCTTGCAAGCACACTGGATTTCTGTTTGACAATCCCGTACCTGGTGATACCCTTGATACGGCCTATACGACAGATAGCATCAGCAATAAGCATGATGTGCCTTGCATCAATCTCCAAACCCTGTGCATTAAGCACACCTGTGACCTCATTGACTATTGTCTGTCTTGCAGCTTCTATACCAAGTAGCTTGGCGGTCTCGTGAATATCATTGGTCTTTGTCCTTGTCTTATCGACAAAATCCTGCTTGAAAATCTCTTTCATATTGGATCCTGCTGTCACAAGGACGAATTCTTCTTCCCTCTTTACAGGAAGCACCTGCGTTATTCCCTTTATTCCTTTGATGTATATGCTCCTGACAGTCTCTTTAAGCCTCAGGAGATCATTCAGCCCGACTTCCTTACCCTTAATCTTTATCTGGATCATATTCTCCTCAGTCTTCACAGAGGAATTCTTGACCGATTTCTCCACTTTCTTGGCAACCGTTGACTGTTTTATCCCGAGCTTATCCATCTCTTTCTTATCAAGGGAGATGTCCACACGGCTCTCCATGACCTCTACTGAGATCTCTGAGACTATATCGTTAAGCTTTGATTCCTTAACCTTCATAGCAAGGCTCTTTATGTCCTTCCCTTTATTATAGGGTTCTGTAAGATATATCTCCATCGACGGAGTGGAGATGTTCGTCCTGCCGTCAAGGATCTCTATGATCCTGGGAAGACCCATGGTGACGTTCATCTCGGAGACTCCTGCGAAATGGAATGTATTCAAGGTCATCTGGGTACCCGGCTCACCTATAGACTCTGCCGCTACAAGGCCTACACTTTCTCCGGGATCCACTTTGGACTTCCTGTATTCCTCCTCCACTGTCTTGAGGATATTCTCCACTTTCTTTTTCGTGGCCTTTTCAGGTACATTCTCCCTGACTTCCTCCAACAGATGAGGAGGTATGGACTTCTTATATTTCTTGAATAGCTCTTCCATGTTTATCACGAATTCATCTCGTTCTTAATTATCCTTTTGACATTGATGATCCCTTTCTCGCTCCTGGAGACATCAACATTATCATCACCGTAAGCGAACTGGATCACATTCTTCGATGTATCCCTTACAGTATGATCATACTCTACCTTCAGGTCCTGGAGCGAATTTGCAAGCCTCCTGTAAAGGTATCCTGACTTTGGTGTCCTCAGGGCTGTATCCATCAATGAATCCCTGGCAGTCATGCCCATGAAGAAGAACTCCTTCGGGTTCAGTCCGTACTTGAAACTGTTCCTGATGAAACCCCTGGCTTCGGGCATCAGCTCGTTCCTCTTGAAACACGATAAAGTCCTGTCCTTGTAACCCTTGTCGACCCTTCCGCCACGGAGGGACTGCTGCCCTACACAAGCTGCCATCTGTGCAAGGTTGAGGAGATTACCTCTTCCGCCTGATTTGGCCATGATCATCGTATGGCTTCCCTGATCAGCATATTTTGTGACTATATCTCCTGTATTATCTCTTGCCTTGTTAAGCAGTTCAAGGAGCTTAAGCTCGAGGGTCTCTGCCTCGCTCCTTCCCGGGAACGGTTCAAGACCGCCTTCCCTGAAGTTCTTGATGAGATCCTCGGATTCCTTATATGCGTCACTCAGGACCTTATTGATCTCATCAATCGCATGCTGAGGCAGATCACTGTCTGAGATAGCAGCAGTGAAACCGTATCTTGTTATTACCTCTGTCCCGAGCCTGAACAACTTACCCAGGAAGACCATCGTCTCATCCTGACCATATCTGGACTGGAAATTCCTGAGCATGAGGCCGGAACCTTCACCAAGGTTGGCCTTGTCCATAACACCTTTCTCGAGTTTCCCTTTCTTTATGGCCACTTCATCGCTGCCATTTGTATCCTTAGCCTTTGAATTACCATAGAAAGTGAAATCATCAGGGAGAAGAGCGCTGAATACATCCTTGCCAGATATCCTTTCTCCCTTCAGCTTGGAGAAATTGGTCTCGCCTACAGCAAAGAGAAGATCAATAGCTTCCTCTCTTGATAACTCAAGATCTTTCGTGAGCAGGTAGTTTCCTGAGATAGCATCCTGGATACAACCGAATACTGTAAGCCCTACCTTCGGTGTAACAAGTTGTGTCTGCACCTCCATGAGGATCTCCGATTCAGCTCTTGCCTCCTCTGTCTGAGGTATGTGAAGGTTCATCTCGTCCCCGTCGAAATCAGCGTTATAAGGATTACAGACGGCCGGATTGAGCCTGAAAGTCTTGCCCGGCAGTACCTTCACCCTGTGGCACATCATGCTCATCCTGTGAAGGCTCGGCTGCCTGTTGAATATGGAAATATCGCCGTCGAGGAGGTGCCTCTCCACTATATAACCTGGCTGGATCTCCTCAAGGACCTGCTCCTTGGTCTCATCCGTGATCTTCTTCTTCTTCCCGTCCGGCCTGATAACATAATTCGCACCAGGGTATTCCTTGGGACCCTTCTCGATATACTCTTTGAGGTATTCTGTATTCCAGTCGTTTATCCTTTCAGGCACAGTAAGCTTCATGGCTATCTCTTTCGGGACGCCAATCTCATTGACCATTATCCTCGGATCGGGACTGATAACGGTCCTGGCCGAGAAATTGGTCCTCTTACCTGCAAGGTTATGCCTTATCCTTCCTTCCTTGCTCTTTATCCTCTCTGAGATCGTCTTCAGAGGCTGTCCCGACCTGTGTCTTGCAGGCGGGAGCTGTGCCACAGCATTATCAAAGAGCGTAGTGACGTGATACTGGAGAAGATCCCAAAGGTCTTCTATGATTATCTCCGGAGCACCTGCGTTTATATTCTCGAACAATCTCTGGTTGATCCTCACTACATCACCAAGCTTATGGGTAAGGTCATCCTCGCTCCTCTCCCCGCTCTCAAGCGTTATAGAGGTCCTCATAGTGACAGGAGGTATGGGGAGGACTGTGAGGACTGCCCATTCAAGCCTCATTGATTCAGGATTTATACCAAGAACCTTATAATCATCATCGGGTATCTTCTCAAGCCTCGCCCTTATCTCGATCGGGAAGATCCTCTTGTCATCCTCAAGGAAAGTCGAAGGCTTGTCCACTTCTATCTTGCCCTGATCAGCCTTACAGTGCGGACACTTCTTGACTGCCTTCAGGGAATTCATAATCTTCTTCACTTCAGCCCTGTAATCGTCATAACCTTTCTCGTCCCTTACTTTCTCTATGCTCTTCAGGGTCTTCTTGAGCTTGTCATCATCCATGAGAACCCTGCCGCACTCCCTGCAGGTCGATCTCAATACACTCTGCACAAGACCTACGAACTTAATATGCACTACGGGCCTTGCAAGCTCGATATATCCAAAATAACCAAGACTGTCCTTTACCTTAGAGCCGTCAGTCTTACACCTTAATCCGGGATCGATCACTCCCATCCTGAGGTCCATAAGACCCCCGTCAACAGGATAACCTTCCTTGTCGTACAGCTCTGGTGTGACTACCTTGACAACAGACATCTTCTTGATCATCTTCGGCGAAAGGAACCCGAATTCTATAGAATCGACCATCTTGTGGACAAAATTGCCTGTGTCCTCAAGCCAGTCCTCGTAGCTCCTTCCCTCGTGATTTTCTTCGTTTTCCATTTTTATCAGTACTTATTCCTAAGTTTCAGTTTTGGATATATTCCAAGAGTCTTTAGCTCATCAAGGAGTATCTTGAAAGCATAGCTCATCTCCACGTTGTTTATCTCGGAATTCTCTCCGGAGACAATACAGTATTTCTTGTTCCTGAACCGGTCATGCACTGCCACAAGACCGCTGTCCTCGCTTACAGGCACGATTGTCCTGTCGGAGTTGAACCTCTCCTTGAGAAGGAGGGAAGCTCCGTGTGCGACGAAAGTGTCCTTCTCCATCTCTCCAAGCCTGAGACCGCCTTCTTTGGCTCTTCCTTCAGTCGGCTGCCTCGTGAGAAGCTGTATGGGCCCTCTTGCCCTCGAATGGATCTTGTTCGCCACCATGTGCTTGAGCTTGAAATAATACATATTACCCATATAGATATTGGCCTTGTACTGTTTTCCTGTAATACCGTCATACATCGTCTCTGTGCCGTTCTCCTTGAATCCGTACTGGTGAAGCTCCTGCCTCAGATCCTTCTCATCCTCAGAACTGAAGAGAGTGCCGTCAACGAACCTTCCGGATAATGCACTCACTTTCCCACCTATAAGC
Organism: Nanobdellota archaeon; assembly: GCA_051819665.1. GTDB lineage: Archaea > Nanobdellota > Nanobdellia > Woesearchaeales > CAZZGN01 > JBNJDG01. The sequence goes on along the minus strand of JBNJDG010000025.1, from coordinate 5,496 downwards.
TCAATAAGATGGGAGATGGTCATCCTTGAAGGCACACCGAACGGCGAGAATATAAGATCCGGAGTTATTCCTGATATCGAGAATGGCATATCAGCATTGGGCACAACCATACCTACAATACCTTTCTGACCATGTCTCGAGGTGAACTTATCCCCTATCTCGGGTATACGCTGTTCTCTTAATCTTACCTGAATGAGCCTGTTACCTTCCTCGTTCTCTGTCAAAGCCACGAAATCGACTGTACCGCTCTCTCCGTGCTTAAGGGCGACAGAACTCTCACGGTCGCTATTCGATCCGAGGTTGTACTCATCCATGCTGCTCAGGAATCTCGGCGGGGAGACTTTACCTATAACTACATCGTCCTCGCCTACCTTAGCTTCCGGATGAACAATTCCGTCATCCTCAAGGAACCTGTAATCATGCTCCGACCTGTACCCCTTGACTTCCTTGTCAGGCACACAGATATCGTCCATGAGGCCACCTGAATATCTCAGCTCTTCTGAGACACTGGGCCTGTAATAAGTCGATCTTCCAAAGCCCCTGTCGATAGAACCCTTGTTAAGGACTACAGCGTCTTCCATGTTATAGCCCCTGTAAGCCATCACTGCAACGACTATGTTCTGTCCCGAAGGGTGCTTGTCATAATCAGTAAGATCGTTCGTATAAGATTTTACCAAAGGTGATTGTGGTGTATGGAGAAGGTTCACGTCCATGTCCATCCTGACAGGATAATTGGCCGCATAGAATCCTATTGCCTGTTTCTGGTTCTTCGAACCGAAGGCTATCCTTGCGCTCTGTGAATAATTGCCGAAAGGCACCATGCTCGTACAGAGGCCTGCTATCGCAACGGAGTCTATCTCAAGATGCGTATGATCTTTTGTGAGCTCATCCTCTTTCATAGCCACATAGGCATTCTCCTCTTCCGCAGCATCGAGGAATTCTATGATTCCCTGGGCTATAAGATCATCCCAGGAGATCTCGTTCCTCTCGAGCTGTCCTATGTGCTTCTCAGTAAGAAGAGCTTTGCCATCACTAACAACGATAAGAGGTCTCCTGACCCTGCCTTTCGAAGTCTCGACAAAGACCTCGTCATTATCCTCATCATAGTTCACATTAGTGTCAAGCGAGATCTTGCCTTTTCTCCTCTCGAGGACGATCTGCCTGACGAACTCCTTTGAGTTGTCTACAGTGCCCATGAATTTTTCATCTATATAAACGTCTCCCATTTTAGATTCACTCTGTTTTGAGCCCTAAAGATTTCAGTGAATTGACAAGGCTCTCTTCATCCACCTTCTCTGAAACTGTTGAAAGTAATGCCAGATTCTTCCTCAGACCTATGTTTGTTCCCTCAGGCGTCTCAAGCGGACAAAGCCTGCCCAGATGAGTACTGTGAAGCTCCCTGGCCTCAAGATTCTCCTGTGAAGCCGAAAGAGGACTTACAACTCTCTGCAGATGCGACATCGTCTCGAGGAAATTGAGCCTCTGTATCCTCTGGCTTATCCCTCTCCTTCCGCCGGACCAATTACCGGTGGCCATGGAGCTGTATATCCTCGAGGTCAGGAGCTTGTCCCTGATGACTACCCTTATAGACGGGAACTTACCTCTCTTGACGATCCTCTGGAAATTATAGAGCAGATCACCCACAAGAACCTTCAGGTTGACCCTCAACAGGTCAGCCAGAAGATCACCGGGCATCTTCAACCTCTTATTCATGTAATGATCCTTATCATCAGGCTTAACCTCTCCTGAAGCCACTCTCTGGTATCTCTTGAGCATCTTGCAGAGGTTATATGCCTTGAAAGGCCTGTCCTCCTCTGTAACGCCGAGATGAGGCAGGAGATACTTATCCAGGATCTCCCTTATCCTGTCTATCCTGACTTCCTTGGATTGTGTAATACCGACTTTCTTGGCTATGTGATCGAGAGCATCCTCCTGAGTCTTTATATTGACAGCATCATAGAGGTTCATCAGAAGCTCTGAATTCTCCTCACCGCCGGAGACGAACCTCATTATCTCCTCATCCTTCATTATGCCGAGAGCCTTCAATACTATGACCATGGGCATCCTCTTTACCCTCGTGAAAGAGAGATAATAGATTCCGTCCTTCAGCCTCTCTATCTGATGGGGTATCTTATAAGACCCCCTTTCTGAGAACATCTTTCCTATGTGCTTGCTGGGACCCATCCTGGATTGCTCCACCATGAGCGTATTCGCTGCAAGGTCCTCTATGTTGACAAGCACCTTCTCCGTGCCATTGATTATGAAATATCCTCCCGGTTCATCAGGATCCTCTCCGTGCTGGATCAGCTCTTCCCTTGACATCTGGGAGAGATGGCACTTCTTGGATTTGAGCATGACCGGCAGGTTACCTATCTGGGTCGTGAAAGATTCTCTCTGTACGCCGTTGATATGCGCACTCACTTCTATATAGATAGGAGCAGAATAAGTCAGCTTCCTAAGCCTTGCCTCAACAGGATAGATAGCTCTCTTGCTGCCGTCAGCTTCTGTCACTTCGGGTTTCTCCACCCATATCTTATCGAACCTGATCTTGAATTCATCAATATTATGCGGGATAATAGTCGGTTCAATATCACCGTTCTCTTCGATTATCTCCTGAAGCTCATTATCCACAAGCTCGTTATAGCTTTCTATCGCCGAACCTATAAGGGACCTGTCCTTGAAATGGGATTCGAGGATCGTTCTTTTACTCATCAACAACACCCCTGTAATATACGCTCTCGCCGATCGTAGGGCTCTGCCTCTTTACCATCACAACATCCCCCTGCTTGACATCAATATTCGCCAGAGCAGGATCTGAAGAAAGTATCTTTGGAAGTTGATTAACGGTGACACCGTAGGATTTCAGAACTTCTTTCTTCTGCTTATCGGTGAGTTTTTTGTGCTCAGGTACGAGCACGTGTTTTTTTACATCGAATTTCTTTACCATTTTCGCATCACAGTGAAATGGTGGGCCGGACGAGATTTGAACTCGCGACCACCTGATTAAAAGTCAGGTGCTCTTTTGCCCTAAATTTACCATTTATCCAGGCTAAGCTACCGACCCATAAAAAAGCGCCCTGGCCGGGATTCGAACCCGAGTCGCAGCCTCGACAGGGCTGCATGATAGTTCTCGCATTAAAAGTATTACACTTTTTAACGGGCCGAGCTACACTACCAGGGCAACAGCTTAGTCTAACCATATTTGAGTATCTGGGGTTGGGATTCCCATTTGTTTTATAAAGGTTTCGGAAAAATCCCTTCCCCCGGATTTGAACCGGGAACCTCTCGGTTACGGCTGAATGCATTTCATCCAAAAGCCGAATAGCTTTGTCCAGCATCCTACTACAGCCGAACGCTCTGCCGTTGAGCTAGGAAGGGAATATCGATAGAGGAAAAACATGTTATTTATAAAAGTTACTGAAATTGATGGGCACGATTATCAATTATAAAAAACATAGAGTTAAAGGATTGTTTAAAAAAATCATTAAGAAAGTGAAAGGAATATTAAGATAAGGCTCAGACCTCAAGGTTGAGCCTGTTGGAGTGGGTCTTGAACTTCCTGTTGTTCTTGAAATACCTTATAACCGTCGAGGGAAGAGTAAGTCCTCCCAATATGCTGAGCTTCGAGTTCAGCTTGTATGTTATGATCCTCTCCTCATAAGCCTCAAGCGAATTAAGGTTCCACTTCACCAGGGTCCCTTTCCTGGAGTTCTGCATTACCTTGTCAGGCCTTATCGTGCCGACCTGGAACTCCTTGCCGACATTCGCTATATGGGGCACCATCTCGACTATCTCAACGTTGTCGATAGTCTTGCCTGTCCTGTTCTTCACATACAGGATTATCTTTATCTCGGAGATTCCTCCCTCGCTCTTGGCCACATTAGCCACTTCTTTCTTAACAAGTATGGAAGACCTGAATACAAAGTAAAGGACCACTGAGAGCAGGATTATGAACAACAGAGCTGCAAGGACCCTGAAATTTGTCGTTACCTTCAGGGTCTTCTCCTCCTGAGGCTCAAGGTTCACATCCCATACAAGATACCTACCGTCAGGAGCCTTGAGCATCGAAGCGTCCGGTTCCTCAGATATGAAGAACCTCTCTATAGAACCTACCTCATGTTTAACTTCATATACCTTCTCGACATTACCATAATTGGTGACCTTTATATGATTCGTGTCCTTCAAAAATCCTGAGTCCACTCTCGGATCCTTATGGATGCCTGTGTATTCTATCACCTTATATTTAATGCTCTTGGACCAATCATAACTTTCGTTGCCTATGGTCTTCTTTATACTTATATCAATGGAGTCTTCCATCGGATGAAGGGTGTCTTCCAGATCAAAGGAGAAGCTCTCTGTCTTCTCCTCCTCTGGATCAAGCTCGACCTGTCTCTGTGCATTGAAGATCTCGCTTTCAAGGGTAACATTAACCCTGCCGAGATCTCTCTTATTGAGGTTCTCTATATCAAGCTCTATATTGACATCCTCCCTCGGGTCTATCTCATAATCCATCCCTACGTCGAACCTGATGACAGGAAGGTACTCCCCGACTATACGCTCGGCGAGCTGGATGGGTATGTTGGTCCTCAGCTTCCCATCATCCGTATTATCCTTTATCACGACAGGCACAGCATAAGGGCCAGGTGTCAGATGACTCCGCGGAGACATCTTCATCATGAGATCCTTTTCCTCGCCGGCATCAAGGGAGAAGCTGTAATCGCCTAAAGGCGAGGTTCTGGCTATCCAGTCACTGTTCGGGAAATCCACCTTGAAATCCTTCTCATAATCAGCAGTGTTGGTTATCCTTATTACACTGACGCTGGTCTCATTCTTCCTTATGCTGTTGTCTGTCTCTATGACCTCGGCATCAAAGGGCTGGGCCAGGACCATCCCTGCCAATATTGCGAACATTACCAAATAAATTAATCTCTTCATTAAACCCACCTTTATAAGTCAATTGAATTGCTGGTATTTATAGTTTTCTGTAAAATTGAAAGAAAAAACAAATAAACTATTCCATAGAATTTAAGGTCTCTCATTGCAATCCATACTCTCATCTCACATAGCACTCCACATTGTCATTCACACAAAATGGATCTATTCCCTCACAACACTTCTCACCTAATAGGGCTGATCTTTCGAATTATGAGCGACCATGCCTTCAGCAAGGTAATTATGTGGTTCTTCGAGCTCGAGGTTGTAGACTACTTCAAGATCAGCTTCGAGGTATTCCAGATCCTTTATCTCTGCCCAGCCACTTGCTCCGAAGTCAGAGGACATTATCCTGTCACCTTCCTCAAGCGAATCAACACGTCTGTATTCTTCCCTGCCGTTCACTTTCGTCAACATGTAATGATTGCCTGTCACCTTGACATCATGGTCATTCTCTGTTGTCATGGTGTAATAACCTTCTTCCATGTCTGAGTTCTCTTCAGTATGGACAAGGGTCTCTTTTACCTCTACCGGCACAAAGCTGTCCTCCTCATAAGCCAGTAC
>JBNJDG010000024.1:0-15807 GCA_051819665.1 Nanobdellota archaeon | reverse complement strand
AATCTCCTGTGGATATCGATGCGGAACAGGGCCAGAAAGTCAATATAGATGTTTCTGGAACAGACATGAGGATATCTTTCCTCTCAACAGGCTCGCAGACCATTACAGGAAACATAACTTCTGTAGACAGAGAGGATATAGATATAGAAACTTCCGATAATCAGATCGATTTCAGGGAGATCGATATAGAAGGCGAGATAGAAGACTCGAACATTACATTCTCGGTCGCTAAAGACAGATTAGATGAAGAGGATGCAGAACCCTCCCAGGTATACCTACAGAGGTATGATCCTGAAGATAATGAATGGGAAGATCTCGACACATTCATCCTTGAGGAACAGGAAGAGAAGTACATGTTCGAGGCAGAAGTTCCTGAGTTCTCATTGTTCGCAACTGCCTTCAGGACAACGACCGAAGAGACAGAAGACACTAAACCTCCTGAGCAGGATACAGGAAGGCAGGCATCTCCTCTGACAGGTCTGGCGATAGATGATCTCGGTCAGGGAAGTCTTATAGTTACTATAATAGTGGCTCTGCTCTTTGCATTGCTCATAACGGACAGGCAGATGGGCGGCATGCCCTGGCAGAACAGGATAAAGAGAGCAAGAAACATACACAAGAGAGCAGAGAGGATATACAAGGCAGGCAATAAGGAGAAGGCTGTCAGGTTATACCATAAAGCGAGAAGGCTGAGAAGATGAACCCGTTCGAAACAGATCCATTGAAGACAAAATTCGATCTCATAGATAGAGAAGATGAAGCACAGGAGCTCATATACAGGGTAAGATCCGGTGATATGGCTCTCGTCGAAGGCCCGAGAGGCTCGGGCAAGACCCATCTCCTCGCTCATGTGATTGACAATTTCAGGGGCAAGGGTAAGGTCATCTATGTGGACGGGAAAAAACTCAGCAAGCGTCTGGACATAAATGATCTTATCTACAACCGACCGAAGGGCATGATACTCCTCCTCGATAATGTGAAGAACATCTCGAAGAGGAACAACGAGAAGATAAAATACGCCTTCGATCAGGAGAGGATAAGGTCTGTGGTTTTCACGACTGACAACAGGAAAGAACTTACCCTTACTGACTCTATACTCGAGCGTATAAACGATAATGTGATTAAGCTTGAGGGTTATAATCACGAGATGGTCAGGGACATAATAAGCTCTAGGGGTATTGAGGCCCCTGATGAGGTCATCAATAAGGCCTATGAGCTGAACGGGAATGTCAAGGACGTTATCCTTTCCCTCGCGAAAGCTTCTGAAAGATCGCTTGAAGAAGGAAGGGAACAGATGAGCGTTGATGATGTTCCTCTCGCAGATAAAGAAGGCGAGGACGAGTCTGATTACTGCGGTGATTGCGGAGCCAAGCTCGTAATATTCTCAGAAGTCTACAGATGTCCTTATTGCGATGTTTATTGTCAGGACTGCGGAACCCAACTGACAGAAGAAGATACTGTATGTCCTGAATGCGGTGAAGAGGTAAGATGAATATGGAGACCTGGTATGAACAATTGGGGTTTTATAATAATCCTTTGAGCACAAAACCCGCTGCTTTCCATGACGACATCCTTGGTCATGAGAAGCTTTATGACGATATAAGGCAGAAGATATCTGATTCCTCTGTCATTGGTATTTTCGGTCCTTTCGGTACAGGCAAGACAACTGTATTGAAGAGGATAATAAGCGATTTCGGCGGGAAGAGAAGAGTAATATACTATAGCTGTAACAAGAGCGAGGAAGCTATAGACTTTAAAAGATTGATAATAGGTGCAGGAAATTTCCTCCAGAGACTGTTCAGGATAAAGAAGAAGAACCTTGTCCTTCTTATGGACGAGGCGGAGTATATAAAGAACAGGGATATCAATAACCTCCTTAATCATATGGAACATTTCAAGAGCGTAATATTCGTGGGAAAGAAACCGGTTAAGGGAGTGAAAAAACTGGTCGAGCATGAATATTCTCTTGATGATATGTCTGAAGAGAAAGCGGTCGAGCTAGTAAGGTCAAGGATAGGTGATCTTGACATAATCTCGGATAATATGATAAAGCAGATCTTCAGGAAGGACAGGAACCCGAGAAGATTTCTAAAACACTGTGAAGATGCTATGAGGAAGGCTTTCCATGAAGGCAGTGAGGTAAAGAAGGAGCATATAAACAAAAAAACTTAAATATGCTTCTGAAGCTCCGCCCTTCCATGAAATACGAATTCGATCTGGAACAGTTCAGGAAGATAAAAGGAAAAATATGTCCTTGTGTCGCCCTTTCCAGGAAAACAGCTACAGAGGATTACATATGCCCCTGTAAGGATTTCATGGATACAGGCGAATGCCGCTGTGGCCTTTTTAAGAAAGCTGAATAAGGACATTTTTCTTGGAAAGTCTTACGTATTCTCCGGGCTGAAGTTCTATGGCAGGAAATAGATCAGAAAGGATGGGCAAGGAGAAGATACTCCCTCTGATGTTCAAGCTTGCTGCGCCCAGCCTGGTCGGGATGCTGATGGGTTCCCTCTATAACATAATCGACAGTATCTACCTTGGCCATTACAGCACGGAAGCTCTTTCTGCCCTTTCTCTCGCATTCCCCGTACAGTTGTTCATGATAGCCATAGCTGGTGGCTTAGGCGTTGCCTCTTCATCCCTGATATCAAGGCTCCTGGGTATGAATAAAGAGAGAAGAGTAAAGGAGACTACAGAGACTGTTACATTGATAATGCTCGTCTATATAGTCCTGGTAACTTTAGCAGGCATCTTCTTCTCAGAGAACATAATCACGCTCTTTACGGATAATCCTACATTGATAACGATGGCCGGGAAATATCTCGGTATAGCGATGATGGGTTCTTTAGGAATTTTCCTGCCTATGGTATTCAATAATTTCCTGAGAGGCCACGGGGATACGATAACACCTATGTATACGATGCTGATAGGCACGATAGTCAACATAGTCATAGACCCGATCCTGATCTTCGGCTATTTCTTCGTGCCTGAACTGGGTATAGCAGGAGCAGCTTACGCGACTGTCTTTGCGAGGTCGTTGAGTGCTATCTTCGTTACAACCAAGCTCCTGAAGAGAGGATATTATATCAAGCTGAGGTTATTCAGGCCGGCGAAGGATATCCTTAAGGATCTCAGCAATGTAGGCGTGCCGGCGATGGCGATGATGGTGATGGGGAGCCTGATGCTTCTCGGAGCGAACAGGATCGTTGCTTCTTATAGCCTTGTAGGTATTGCTGTCCTGGGTATCTATGCGAGGTTACAGAGCTTCATCATAATGCCTGTGATGGGTATAAGCCAGGCCTTCCAGCCGATGCTTGGCTATAATTTCGGTGCTAATAATCCTGAGAGGGTCAAGAAGACCTTATGGTCGGGCATAGGGATCTCCCTGGCTTTCTCGATGATAGGTTTCATAGCTTTCTGGTTCTTCCCTGATATCCTGATAAGGATGTTCAGCAATGACCCAGAGGTTATAGAGATGGGGGCTGTAGCATTGAAGAGGATCAGTGTCGCTTTCCCGTTCATGACGCTCTCGATGATAATCTCCACTGCTTTCCAGGCCATAGGGAAAGGAATACCCAGTTTCTTCATCTCTGTCTTCAGGCAGCTTGTACTTCTCCTGCCTATAATGTACATCCTTGCCAGCAGATACGGGCTGGATTTCTCCTGGTTCGCTTTCCCTATAGCGGAAGGGACTGCTTTCATACTCGCAGGCTCATGGATAGCATTTACTATAGGAAGGGAGATAAGGAAGATGAATTCGGTTAAGGCCTGATCAGATCAGTTGTATCTGTTGTATAGAGAATCTATGGCTGATTCGTATTTTTTTTGAGGCATCTTATCCATCATGTAGCTTCTTTTCAGGGAATCTTTCTTGTTAAAGTATGTCTTTATGCTGTCTATTTTCTCTTCACATTCCTTCATTTCCTGATAGTTTTTATTAACTTGGGGAAAATAGTGAGAGGCCGTTACAGAGAATAATCCTAAGAGAGTGATTCCAATGGTCTTTATCGGATCTGGCTTCTTCATATTGTTTAGGGAACTTTTCAGATTTATAAAATTTTCGTTATTTTGTAACTTAAAAGTGATAAAATGCCAGAAAGACAATATGTTCCTGTCAGTAAAACAAAACCTTTAAATAATTCTTAAATATTTACATCCTAGTATAGTAAAAAGTATATTTTCAAAATGAACGACCAGATATTCGACATACTGATGAAAGAGGACGAGATCACCTGGAAATCCATAATCTTCGACCTGGTGAAGAAAGAGGATATGGACCCATGGGATCTTGATATCTCCCTGCTTTCCAAGAGATTCATGGATATGGTGAAGAAGCTCCAGGAGATGGATTTCAGGATAGGGGGCAGGGTCATCCTTGCTGCAGCTATGCTCCTCAGGTTCAAGTCAAATAAGCTCATGGATGAGGATCTCAACGAGCTCGATAAGCTCATGGCCATGGATGAGGATACTCAGGAACAGTTCTATGAAGAGCTTGCCCAGGAGATGGAAGAACAGCCCGGGGAAGACGAGGGACCTTCCGGGAAGAAAGAGGATTACAGGCTCATCCCAAGAGCTCCGCAGCCGAGGAAGAGGAAGATAAGCGTCTATGATCTTGTGGATGCTCTTGATAAAGCCCTTGAGGTAAAGACGAGGAGGGAGAAGAGACAGCCCGATGAAGCTCCTGAAGTGAAGGCTCCTGAGAAGAGCATAGATATCTCCGTGCTCATCGATGATCTCTATAATCAGATAAGGGATTATTACACTTCCCGGCAGGAGCCCCTGACTTTCTCAAGCCTGCTGCCTTCAGACTCGGTGGAGGATAAGGTCTATACTTTCATACCTCTCCTGCATCTGACTAACCAGAGGAAAGTGGATCTTGACCAGAAGGAGCATTTCGGCGAGATCAATATCCATATGCTCAATGAAGCTGCCAATTGAAAAATTTTATAAACCGCACCATTCTCTCACTCTCCTATGCATCTTTTAAGGACGAATATTTCAGGAAATCCCAATGTAGGGTTGTACGGTTACGCGACAGATGATTTCTGTCTTCTGGGCAGAGAAGTCCCGGAAGAGCTCTCTGAGGAGATCTCTAAGATACTTGATGTGCCGGTATACAGGCTCAACCTGGCGGGAACATCTCTTTTGGGAGTTTTCCTGACAGGCAATAGTTCTTCCCTGCTTGTCCCTTCGATAGCTTTCCCGAATGAGATCAAGAAACTGGAGGAGATAGGCAGCAAGCACAGTTTCAGCGTAAAGGTTATAGACACAGAGCTTACGGCTCTGGGGAATAATATGTTCTGTAATGATTCAGGGTGCATGATAAGCCCTGATTTCGATGAGAAGGCCGGTAAGCAGATATCTGAAGCTCTGGGTATGGAAGTGAAGAGGGGCAAAGTGGCTTCTCTCCCGACTATTGGCTCGTTAGTCTCGTTCAACAGCAAAGGTTGTGCTGTTCACAGGGATGCTGAGCAGTTCGAAGTGGATTTCGTAAAAGAAGTATTGGGTATTGAGAGCGAGACATCCACAGTGAATATGGGGAATCCTTTCGTGAGGAGCGGTATCCTGGTCAATGATAAAGGTCTGATTGTAGGTGATGCCTCCGGAGGTCCGGAAGTGAACCACCTTGATCATGTATTTGGGTTTGTTGAAGATGGATTATAAAGAAAAGTATAAGGAAATGCAGCAGCTTGACGAATCTGCCAGTAAGGCGGAAGAGCAGATGAAGAAGATCGAGGAGCAGATAGATGAAGTCATGTATAACAGGCAGTCCCTCGATGAGTTCAAGCAGATAGAGCCGGGTAATGAGATTCTTGTGCCCATCTCCAACGGTATCTTCGCGAAGGCAGAGCTTAAGGATAACAAGAACCTTAAGGTGAATGTTGGTAGTGGAACTGTCGTCGGCAAGGATGTTGAGGAAGCCAAGAAACTCCTCGATGAACAGATGAGATCCCTGAGGAAATATAAGGATGAGATGAGGGAGCATCTCGATAAGATAGTCCTGCAGATGCAGACTCTCGAGAAAGAAGTCGATAAGAGCATGAAGGGCTGATCATTATGTTTAAGTATCTCAAGAACAAGCTTAAGGGCGCGGTATCAAAGTTCTCTAAACACGCTGATCCTGATGAGGCAGCAGAGGAAGAAGCTCCTGCTGAAGAAGAGAAAGAAGAATCTGCCGAGAAAGAACCCGTTGAAGGGAAGGAAGCTCCTCAGGAAGAATCTTCGGAAGAGAAGCCGGACGATAAGGAGCAAGTGCAGGAGCTTGTGGAAGGCAAGGAGAAAGCTGAAGAAAAAGGATCTGTTTCTGAAAAGAAAGAATCAACTAAGCCTGAGGAGAGCGATAAGAAAGAAGAGAAACCATCCTCCGAAGAAGAATCTTCCGATAAGCTCGAGGCTGTAGAGAAAGATCTTAATGAAGATGAGGAGAAGCTCGAAGGTATGAAGAAACCGGGTTTCTTCGGGAAGATAAAGGAGAAGATCACGAAAAAATCATTATCTGATTCTGAGTTCGAGGACCTATTCTTTGATCTGGAAGTTGTCCTGTTGGAGAATAATGTCGCTGTAGAGGTCATAGAGAAGATCAAGCAGGACCTCAAATCAGAGCTTGTCGATACTAAGGTATTAAGAGGAAAAGTAAAAGATATCATAACAGAGACGTTAAGGAACAGTTTCAAAGAGATACTGAAATCAGATGAGACATCTTTCATCGATAAGGTCAAAGCGAAGAAACCCTTCGTGATATCTTTCGTCGGCATAAACGGGACAGGCAAGACCACTAATCTGGCAAAGATAGCGAATTATCTCATGAAGAACGGGTTAACTGTTGCCCTTGCAGCTTCCGACACTTTCAGGGCGGCTGCTATACATCAGCTGGAAGAGCATGCTAATAATCTTGACATAAAGATGATCAAGCATGATTATGGCTCTGATGCGGCTGCTGTCGCTTATGATGCTGTGGATTACGCAAAAGCCAGAGGTGTTGATGTGGTTCTCATAGACACTGCTGGAAGACAGCATTCCAACACTAACCTGATGGACGAGCTTAAGAAGCTCATAAGAGTAGTCAAACCTGACATGAAGCTTTTCGTCGGTGATTCTCTTACAGGGAATGATTGTGTGGAGCAGGCCAGGAAATTCAATGATGCTGTGGGTATAGACGGTTCGATAATATCTAAAGTGGATGTTGATGAGAAAGGAGGAGCTTCGATATCAGTATCTTACGTCACTGGAAAGCCTATACTCTTCATAGGGAAAGGCCAGGGTTATGATGATATCGAGGAGTTCTCTGAAGAGAAGATCATCCCGCAGATCCTGCCTGAATAGTTCTTAGACATTCTCGGTCTTGAGAGTCTTGTGGAGGCTGTAGCATAAGATTATCAGCACGATGGCAAACGGAAGCCCCATGGAGACGGTGGCTGTCTGGAGTGCAACTAATCCTCCTCCGAGAAGAAGAACTGCAGCGACCGTGCCTTCAAGAAGCGACCAGAAGACTTTGCTCTTGACAGGCGGATTCGGAGAACCTCCCGAGGTTATCATATCTATGACGAAAGAACCCGAATCCGAGGATGTGACAAAGAATGTTATTATCACAATTGTTGTGACTATACTCACAACTTCTGTAAGGGGGAAATGATGAAGGAACTGGAACAATGCAGTGGTGATGTTCTCCTGAACAGCATTCAGGACATGCGGGTCCCCGAGAAGATGCTGCCTTATACCTGTTGACCCGAAAGCGGTAAGCCATAGGAAGCTGAACACGCTCGGTACGAAGAGAACACCTGCGATGAATTCTCTTATAGTCCTTCCCTTCGATATCCTTGCGATGAAGATCCCTACATAAGGCGACCATGCGATCCACCAGCTCCAGTAGAATATAGTCCATTTGTTCTGCCAGTCTCCGCCGTCGAATGCCTGGTTCCATAGTGAAAGGCCGATGATGTCCTGGAAGAAATGCCCCATGTTCTGTATGAAAGCTTTCAGGATGAATACAGTGGGTCCTGCTATTATCACAAAGAGCAGAAGAAGTGCACCTATGCTTATGTTGAATGTGCTGATCCATTTCATCCCTTTGTTTATGCCTGAAACTACAGATGTGAGCGCCATTGCTGTGATACCGGCTATTATGATGACCTGGACGAACGTAGAGTTGGGTATCCCAGTCAGGAAGCTCAATCCTGAATTAACCTGCATCGCGCCTAACCCGAGAGATGTGGAGACACCGAAAAGTGTTCCCATGACTGCGAGAATTTCAATGATATGTCCTGTCCACCCGTATATCTTGTTGCCGAAGACAGGATAGAAGGCATACCTTATGGAGAGAGGATAACCTTTCCTGTAGCTGAAGTATGCTATAGCAAGACCTATGACTATGTATGTAGCCCATGCATGGAAGCCCCAGTGGAGGAAACTGAAATCCATCGCTGTCTGTGCTGCTGCAACCGTCTCTCCCGAACCGGCAGGAGGTTTAGCGTAATGAAGCACAGGCTCGGCAACACCATAGAAGAGGAGACCTATACCCATGCCTGCGCTGAAGAGCATAGCAAGCCACGTCATGAAACTGTGCTTGGGTTTGGAATTATCGGGAGAGAGCCTTAAACTACCGTATTTGCTGAAAAGGAGATAAAGACTGAAGGCGAGGAAGAATGTGACGCTTATGGTGAGGAACCAACCGAATCCTGAGTTTATGCTATCATTTATGGCCTTTGCGGATGATTCGAAAGCATCAGTCATAGTCACCCCCAGAGCAACAACGAGCAGAATAAGAGCAGCCGAAGTATAATATACTGGAGGGTTTATATCTTTCATATAGTCTTTCTCATAAGACCTCCTTATAAATTTTTTTGAAATTTGAGTGACATAACATTTAAATATGAATTAACATCTGAATGAATTATATGATAGACTTCAGCTATATCAGGGAGAAGGTCAAGGAGGGTCTCGAGGATGAGCCTTCAGGACATAACTACGCTCATGTGATGAGGGTTTTCAAGAATGTCGTGCTTATCGGGCAGACAGAGGATGTGGATATGGACGTCCTCAAGGCTGCTGCTCTTCTCCACGACATAGCTTATGCAAAGAAATTCTATAAAGACGAATATGCTAAGACCAGCGAGAATATAGCCAGGGATTTCCTCAGGGAGAAGGATTTCACTAAGCAGCAGATCGAGCTCATCCTGAGAGCCATAAGAGAGCATGATATCTGGTCAGCCCATGATGAGGATGTAACCCCCATGGAGGTCAAGGTTCTTCGTGATGCTGACAGGCTCGATCATCTCGGATATACAGGTATAATAAGAGGTGTAGCTTATTCTGCCCATGCTGAGAAGAATATAATGAAGCTTCTCCAGAGACTTGAGAACCTTGGTAAGGAGTTCGAGACTAAGAAAGGTAAAGAACTTGCTAAGCCTAGAGTGAAAGTGGTCAGCGATTTCCTTTACGGTCTTGAGCAGGAATACTAGGCATGGGAGAACCATTCTCCGATCACTATATGATCAAGGACCTTGATACCAATAAGCTCTCCTGATCTCTTCATAACTTCTGTGATTTTCCTGTCTTCCTCACTTGGTTGAGGATCACCACTTGGATGGTTGTGCATGAGTATTATGGAGGCTGCAGAGTTCCTTATCGCTTCCCTGAATACATCTCTGGGATGGACAATGGACTGGTTCAGTGTTCCTACTGAGATGAGCTCTTTTTTTATCACCCTGTTCTTAGTATCGAGGAACAAAGCATAGAAATGTTCTCTCTTCTTTCCCTTCATATCATCATAGAACATGTTATAAACATCTTCAGGTTTTGTTATCTCTTTCCTGAAACCTTTCCTTTTCAGCTTAGAATGCCTTTTCATCAACTCTCCGAGGGACATCATCTGGTATGCTTTTACCCTGCCGAGGATCCTTGTGAGCTCATCGAGGCTGCATGAGTTGAGATCAGTCAGGTTATATCTCTCCAAGAGCTTTCTCGAGAGGTCAAGGGAGCTTGTACCGTTGTTGCCTTTCACGAATATCACCGATAAAAGCTCAGAATCATCGAGGTATTCTATGCCATTCTCCTTTATCTTATGCCATGGCCTTATGAACCAGGGCAGTTCCTTCATCGTCTGCATAGAAGAAAGTCAAGGGAAAGATGATTTAAGTGCTTTACCTCTGTTTTATTGCAAAAACTCCGGAAAAGATGAAAAAAAGGGGCTATTTGAGGTAAATATTGCCCATGTGTCTATCGTACATGTAATCATCTTCGGTCTGTGCTTCGTTTTTTATGGTTATCATATGGGTGAGGTCAGTGTCCACCCTGTCCGCATAAAAGACAGCATAAGCCTCCGGGAAGGCGGGCAGTTTGCTGCTGCCGTATTCTCCCATGTGTGTAAGAACCGTATGCAGGAGCTTGAGCCTTATGTTCCTCGGTGTCTGGAGCTTATCCATAACATCATTGAGCATCTTTGTGCCTATTGTGACATGCCCTATCAGCATACCTTCTGTAGTCACGTTTATGCTGGTGGTCATGTTGAACTCTTTCACTTTGCCTATGTCATGGAGCATAGCTCCTGCCGTGACAAGGTCCTTGTCCATGTTGTGTGTCCTGCAGAAATCCCTGGCTATCTTCGTTACAGAGAGGGAATGCTCAAGGAGGCCTGAAACCCAGCCGTGATGGATGTACATGGCAGCAGGTGATTCCTTGAACTTCTCTGCAAAATCCTGATTGTGGAAGAACTCTTCGAGGACCTTCCTTATATCCTCGTTCTCTATGTCCTTGATCATCTCTGAGAAATCATTCCACATCTTCTCCTTATCTTCACTGCTCTGTTTAATGAAATCCTTCGGGTCGTATTCTCCCTCTTCAAGTTTCCTTATCTCGCATCTCTCATTAGCCGAGATCTCGAGCTTGTCCCTCCATTCGTTGATCCTTCCCTGGACTAAGATGACATCGCCTTTCTCCAGAGAGTCATAGAGTTTCCTCACATAATTCTCATCATCCGAGCCCCAGTACTTAAGCATAATCTCCTTAGTACTGTCTCCAACTCTCAGCTCGAACCGGAAACCGTTCTTATAGGTCTCCACTGGTTTCTTGAATTTTATTACGAAGACATCGTTAACTATATCGTCCTTATTGAGGTCCTTGATGAATTGTTTTTTCCTTATCATATATATGTAAGAAGAAGGAGTATTTTATAACCTTTATGGTATATATTCTGAAATGATTCTCCATTCATTGAGCTTTTTTTCGAACTTGATAGCATTAGCCGGGCTTGTCGAGGGAAGGAGGGCTTTTTTTACATTCTTGTTTATCCTACCTGCTCTCGAATAGGCTTTCCTGCCGTTGAAGCATATGATCTTAAGATCAGGAAGCTCAAGACTGTCTATATCATTGAACTCAGCGTCCTTTATGTTATTGTCTAAGCTCCCTTCTCTCTCACAGGAAGACACTACATCCCAAAGCCCGATTCTGTTATCTTTGAGGGTTTTTAATCTCTGCCTGTAATCCATAACCAACATGTCTTCGTTTATCATCTCTCCTATGATCTTCCAGAACTGGTTCCTCTTATTCCCGTAATACTGTCCTTTCCTCAGGGATTCCTCTCCGGGGAAACTGCCCAGGATGAGGACCTTCGTCCTTTCATCATATACAGCCGGGAAACATCTCATCTTCTTATCTTCCATATTATCAGGAGTATGGCTATTATCAAGCCTAAAAGTATCGCTCCTATGATATAGGGGGAGAATCCTTCATTAACCTCATCATCATTCTTTTTTCCTGTTTGGTTCTCCCATGAGACACTGAGCTCACTTTCGTTCTCTCTGTCTTTTACTTCACTCTTGTTCACTTCTTCAGTGGTATTTTCTGTTTCATTATCTCTGCTGGTTTTGGCTGTTTCAGTGATCTTTTCTTCAATAATGAATTCTCCCGGTTCTGATATTAAGTAGAATGCTTCATTATATTTTTTAATCTCCTCACCATTGATGGTCTTCCCTTCAAGGTCCTTAAGGGTTATATTGAGCATTATGTCTTCGGAAGAGTTTATCGTGAATCTCTCTTCTCCTGCTTTTATGGAGAACTCAAGCTTCCTGAACTCCTCTTCTGTTAGGATGGTGATATTCTCAAGCCTTGTATTGTAGGAGCTCAGGTCTATAATATCCCCGTTCTCAGGGTAATAGAGTGTTTTGGTTATACCTTCGCTGATGTTCTTCTCAGAGACAGATGGGCTTAAGCCTCCTCCGCCGCTGGAAGTTCCGCCACCTGAAGGGCTTGAGCTGTCCTCTGTGTCATCTTCACAGGAAGAGCTCTGCCAGTCGCCTGAGCAGCAGTATCCGTCTTCCCTGAGCTCATCACCGCAGTAACACTTGTAATCTATATTCTCGGGACAGGAAGGATATTCACCCCATACGAAGTCGGAGTATTCTTCTGTCTTTATAGAAAAACGGTGGTATTCGGCAGTGTCTATATAACTGAACTCTGCTCTCTCAAGTCCATTGCCATGGTCTGCGTAAAACGTTATGTTGTCTTTTCCTGTTGATACCGGTATTGTGGCTATTATTGTCGAATTGAAGGCAGTAGAAGCGTTAATATCTGCTCTTCCTATTATCTTTCCGAGTTTGTCTGTCTCGATATCTTTCTTCTTTACGGTTATGTTGCTTGAATTAAGGCCTTCGATCCTCTCTACCATGATTCTGCTCAGGTTTTCAGCATAAGCTGTGCTTGAATTGGGATCGCCTTTTGTGTCAAAGGTTTCTTCTATCGTATTGGTGATGTTGAAGCTGTAAGTGAGTGTTCTTCTATTACCTGTCTTATCTTCAGCAGATACACTGAAATTATGAAGCCCGTCTGTAAGCAGGTGGGTATCTGTTCTGAAATCCTGCTGGGGCTCATCGTCTATCAGTAAGCTTCTGCTCTCTATCCCGGCTTCATCAGTGATATTGGTTCTTATATCCAATGTACCATTTATCCTTGAATTGTTTGAATGAGAGGTTATATCTATTTCAGGCTTCTTCTCATCGATGATGTATCGGTATTCTTTCGTTGTGTTGTATTCCGAGTTATTGCTGTGGAAGGTTATGTTTGTTGTCTTGTTAATCGTTATAGAGCCGGTCAGGTTCTCTATTTTACCCGAGATATTGTACCATGCTTGTTCTCCTGTATGATTCACTTCGAGCAGGGAATTGTTCTCTATGTAACTATTGTTTGTTATATTCGGTATTATGGAAGGGACTGAAGAGTTCACGGTTATGTTGAAAGATCTTCCTGCAGTATTACCGGCAAGATCGGAGATGTTTATATCTGCCTTGTATTCTCCATCCTCCTCAGGTGCCTTGAGCTCTGATCGCATATCTTCAGTCAGTTCATAGGTCTTGTTGTCAAGGCTTATGTTCCCTGTACCACCATCAGTGAAGATTTCAATCCTGAATTCCTGGTTAGGTGCCAGGTTCCTTTCAGCGCTTATGTTCCAGATTTTTGGTTTCTCATCATCATAGACGAGCTCTATGCTTTTTCTGAAAGCGGTGTTGCCTGCCATGTCGATCGCACTGTAATAGAGCCTGTCGTCTTCCAGGCTGTGATCGAGGACGAACTCGCTCTCATTCACCCATGTGTTGTTATACCATCGGGCTGTTTTGGTCTCGTTATTGTCCGTTGCCGTTATATTGATCAACACAGGCTCGTTATGATACTTGCCTGATTCATTTATGGTTATGTTGACTTCGGGTCTTTCCGTATCTATGATGGTTGAAGTATTGTTTAAAGAAGGATTCCCGGCCAGGTCTTCACAGCTGGCATTGATTGACCCGTTTTTGCTGTAGATATATCTTTTATGACTGGTGTTCTTTTTGAGCTCATGATCTTTATCATTGATTTTGCATGTTACATTCTCATCTGATGTTATATTGACAGGTACATAGTAAGAGTTGTGATAAGAGGGAGCAGAGATATTTATCTCTGGTGCTTTGTCATCTATAATGATTGTCTCGTTCATTGTGGTATTATTGCTGAGGATATCCTCAGCGAATACTTCGATTGTTGACTTGTTGATCTTTATTGTTCCATTGCATAGCTCTTCATTACAGTCAAGCTCCTCGTCATTGGCAGTTACATTCTTAAGGAAGGTTTCTGTTATATTAACAATGATTCCGATGGTGTCATTGGTCCTGACCCTCTCCTTTTCCGGCTCTATGGATCCTATTACAGGGCCGTAGAGGTCGATTATCAATGAGCTGTTCCTTGTTCTGTTATTCCCTGCTTTATCATGGATTGTCATGGAGATGCTATGATTTCCTTCTCCTAAACTCCCGTTGACATGATAGGAGAAGTTCATGCTGTTATTGGTATGATTATCCAGATGGAAGGCTTTGTCTTCAATAGTTATATTTGCCTCCCTGAAATGATCCTCTCTATAATCGAAAGCAAGGCTTATGTTCGTATTGTTCCCTGCTATCTTTGGTTCTATAGAAATATTATCTATCTCTGGTGCTTTGTCGTCGATGGTGAAGTTTACGGAGTCATTGATCACCGAATTTCCGTTAATGTCTGTTGCATTGATTTCAAGAGGAGGCTCACTCAGGGAGATGTTATCCTTCCAGATACTCCCGTTCTGATTGAGGCTTATGCCTTCCGCTTCAACAGAGGAGACAGAGTAATTGTCTGTTGCATTAACAATAACCGCAACCATGCTCCCGTTCTTGAATATATAATCAGAGAGGGTTATGTTGTGTATTGTTGGAGGTGTAGTGTCAGGACAACCGCTGTTATTTCCAGCTGTTTTGGGGCAATTATCTTCCTTATCAGTAAAATTATCGTTGTCTGTGTCAGTGTTGTTTATCACGTATGCATCATCAAGGTAGAGGATTTTATGTGTGTTCTTTAGTTCAGTATAATCGCCGGCACTCTCATTATAATGAATCCTGAAGTAACCATCTTCTCCCCAGCTAGTCCCCCAGCTGTTCTTCCCAATAAAATACTCCCCTGTATCATTATAACCTACGAACACAATCGCATGGCCACCGCAGCTGTCAGGTTCGGATTCGTTGTAATATACACCTCCTGTGTAATTCTTGAATTTTTCACATGCTTCCATCGCCATGCTCACCGGCCCGAATTTATCCAGAGCATACTTTACTGAATCAATGTTATTGTTAACTTTAAGATAATCATCAACGCCGGAAAGTTGATTTTCCCAGTCACTGCATTTGTTCGAGCATTGTTCGTCACTCTCTGAATAAGGGAAGCATGATTCTTCTAAAATGCCGTTATCGACTGAAAACTGGAATGCAAGATCAAGATATCCTCCAGAACATCCTTCTTGACAGTGCTCGGAATCATAACAGCTATCATCACAGGAAGTCAGATGCTGTTCAGAAAGGTCCATGTCATAGTCAGAATCGTTGATGTTTAGGTTCATCATAGTATCTGCGACTCCTATGACAGAGAAAGCCCAGCATGCACCACATTCGCCTTGGTTCTTCACCGGTGTTGTCCAGTTGCCTTCCCTGTAATCGGTCTCTCCTGAACCAGAGCTAACCTTCAGCGAATCTTCCTCGTAAGTTATATCTGGTTCTGAGGTGCTTTGTTTGAACTTGAGGCCTTCCGGCTCTTCATCAGTCGACATCAGAGAGAAGGTTTTTTCTTCTTTACTTCCCTTGTTCTTCCTGAAATGCTCCCAGGCATCCACTAAGTTTCCATCGACAATGCATACGCCGAACTCATTACCTTCGCTGTCGGTTCTCTTCCTATAGTCATTACCGTTATCAGTACAGAATTCTGCAGCAGGGTTGCCTATAGCATAGACAGAAGTAGTACAGATAAGGAGTATTACAAGGAGTA
>JBNJDG010000023.1:0-15931 GCA_051819665.1 Nanobdellota archaeon | reverse complement strand
GAGCTTGTTTGAGAATGTTTCGAGAAGGTTCGATTCCACTGAATACAACGGGGACTTTGTTGTTAATTTCACATCTGCCAATATAACTGCTGGTTATGGACGTTACAGGATAGAGAATCCTTATGGTGATGATGAGATCACTAATGGCACGTTCTATCTTGATGTTAATGATATGGTGGCTGATTTTGAAGGTCTTTCTCTGAATTATTCTTCTACAGATAAGAAAGCTATCCTCAGGGCTTCTGCGAACATCTTCGTCAATTAGAAAAATATTTAAATGAGTTCTGTATAAGTCTATATAAATATGGCGAAAAAGAAAATATCCATGACTATCGATGAAGAGGTCTTTGAGGCCTTCAAAGAGTATTGCAAGACGAACGGCATGAAGATTTCCACTAAGGTAGAGAGCCTTATGAGAGAAAGCCTGAAGAACCAGAGCCTCAAAGAATACATGGAATAATCGGATCTTAAAAAAGGGGGGTTTGTTTGAGAAGATATCTTTTGTTGCTCTCTTTCGTGGTGTTGCTGGCGATGCCTGTACTGGGCGTTGAGCAGTTGATCCCTTTCCAGGGTAAGGTTGACCATGACGGGGAGCTTGTGTATGATGGTAATATCAATGTTTCTATCTGGAGCGAGGCTTCAGGAGGGGAACTTATCTATGATAAGGTCTTTTATGATGCTGTGAAGGACGGCTATTTTGATGTTGTCTTAGGCAATGATACTGCACTCGACCTTAATTATAACCAGTATTACTGGATGGACCTTCAGGTGAACCATTCGGGAAGCTGGCATGATATTGACTGGAATGGTAATGACAGGAGGAGATTCGAGAGCTTGTCCGGAGATACGATGTCAGAGGATATCCAGGTTAGTAATGGCTCTTTCTTCGTCTGTGATGATGGTAATTGCCCTACACCTTCCAATCTTGAGGTCCCTTATGAGGGAGATCTGTTCATAGAGGGAGATCTTGAGGTAAATGGCAGCTCCTATCTGAGTATAAATGAGATGTCAACTGATGAGGTCAAAACGAGTGTAGTGAGGGCTATAAACAGCAGCGGCCTCGGGCTTTATGACCAAGCCGGTAGTGACGGGATCTTTGTCCAGGAAGGCGGTGATGTTGGTATTGGGACAGGGAGTCCTTCCGCTTTACTTGATGTGGGTGGAGGAACTGCAGATAATATCGACGGGACTAATGACATCCTTGTTGCTGATGATCTCGAGGTTGACGGAGTCATCTACGGGGACGGTTCTGGTATTAATAATATTGATGCCTCTGCTATTACTGATATCTGGGTGAATGAATCCGGAGATAACATGTCCGGGAATCTGAATGTTGATGGAGACGTCGGCATCGGCACAACCAACCCATCAGCCCAGCTTGACATAAAAGGAAGCAACACCGGCATTATTGCCGGGGGCGAAAGCAGTGTCGTATCCGGCATAAATGCTGTCTCTTTAGGGGAAGGGACTGAAGCTTCAGGAGATTATGGTGCTGTTGCTTTAGGGAAATCTACAACTGCTTCAGGAGATTGGAGCTCCACAGCGATAGGTGGTTATTCTACTTCTTCAGGGGGTCGTGGTTCCACTGCTATAGGATATGAAACTGTTGCTTCAGGAAGTTATGGTTCCACTGCTTTAGGGGATTCTACTACTGCTTCAGGGGGTTATGGTTCCACTGCTTTAGGAAGAGATATTGAAGCTTCAGGACAGTCTTCAGTTGCTGTAGGTCTTGATTATAGTTTTTACAATGTCATTCAGGACAATACAATGTCTGTGATGGGGGGAGATGTAGGTGTAGGGACGACGAGTCCTTCCGCTTCCCTTGATATTGGAGGTGGAACCGCTGACAATATAGATGGGACCAACGACGCTTTGATTGCAGATGATTTGGAGGTTGATGGGACAGTTTATGCTAACTCATTCAACATTGACGAAAGCAATGATAACTGGGTGAATGAATCCGGAGATAGTATGAGCGGAGATTTAAACGTAGCTGGAAACGTAGGCATCGGCACAACGAGTCCGAGTGAACCTTTAAGTTTCGGAACAGATCTTTTTGGATCTGGTAAGCTTGCATTATATGAGAATGGTGGATCTGATATTTATGGTTTCGGTGTAACTTCCGGTTCAGTGGATTTTTACGCTGGAGGAGATCATTCAGCTTCATTCAAAAAACCAAGTCTATCCTATGGTGGATTTTATACTACACAAGGTGTTTTTGGAGGCAGTTGGCTGGAAAAGAGTGATCCAACAGTAGAAGCACCAACAAATGGTGTTATTGTAGAAGGCAACGTCGGCATCGGAGAAACGAGCCCACAGAATAAATTAGATGTGAGAGGTAAAATAAATGCAAGTAAAGGGAGAGCCATAACTGATAGAATAGATACAACTACTACTATGACACAAGATGACTGGTATTTGGCTTTAGCCAGATATCTCGATTCTGAAGGGAGCACTATGATTCTTTCAGGTTCAGCTCAAGATATGACGGGTTATCCTCTGCACATTCACGGAGCAGAAAGATTAGACTCCTCAACTATTGTGATACTTGCAACGGGTAAAGATGGATCAAGAAGAAATTTCCAAGTTAACGCTAAAGATAGCACTTATATAAGTCAAGAAGCAGTTGTAACGTGGTAAAATGAAAACAAAAGATAAATTAAAAATAGGGGGAATAGCCAAATTTGTTAGAAATGGAGATTCATGGATAAATTCCGGAGGCAATGTAGGTATCGGGACAACGGGGTCAGAAGCGAAGTTGGATGTTCAAGGAGATATTACGAGAACAGGGACTGTTAGTTTTGTAGAGGATTATAATGAAACTTCAGAAATAGTTTATTATTCGTCAGAATCAGGAAAAGTTGTTGTTGAATGGACCAATAACACTTATGTAAATGATGAAACCTATGTAGAATTCCCAAAGCATTTTGTTTATGTATTGTCAGAAAAAGAGGATTATCATGTAACAGTTAGCCCTGTAGGCTCTTTAGCAGATGTCGGGTTTTTTGAAAAGAATGAAACAGGATTTATAATTAAATCTTCTGAAAAAACAGAAGTTGATTTCCATGTGAGAGGAATCAGAAAAGACTACGAAAACGAAAAGATATTTAAGGAAAATGACAAATAAAGAAAAACTAAAGGATGTGGAGGAATAGCATTTATGCTTTTATTAGCTGTTATGTTAACCAATGTAATTTCAGCAGCAGACTCAAATGTTTCCATACTTTATGGATATAACGCTTCTGGTGGACAATATTCTCCTGTTCATATAAATCCAGATGACTCTTTAAAAACAGACCTAAATTCTTCAGATTACTGGGACGGATTAGATGTGCCAGATGATATACAGTATTCTGATTTAATGAACAAGTTCTGCGATGCTAATGTCCAAATAGGAGATTATAATTTTAGTGTAGGAACCAGTGATTTTTTTGTAGATTCAAGTAAAGGAAACGTAGGCATCGGCACAACGAGTCCAGAGAAATTATTAGATTTAAAAATTCCAGATGAAAATGCCCAAGGGCTTGTTATTAGGGATGAAAATGGAAATATAAGAACAGATTTAACTCTTGGTGGTGTTTCAGGAAGTAGAAGGGGGAGGATGGTATTAGAGGATAACACAGGAACGAATAAAGTATTTATGGATGCGGAAGCAGATTCTTATATTACAGGAGGAAACGTCGGCATCGGGACAGACAGCCCTTCTAGTAAACTTCATGTAGCAAGTGAAGGTGTATATACATCTGATGTTACTATAAATTCTGTTCAGGGTGATAATTATATCGATTTTACTATAGATATAGTCCCTAGTCCTGTTCCTGATTCTGGTAATCCTCAGGGATATTATGTCTTGATGACTAGTGGGGCTGAATCAGGAAATGCTTATGAAATAACTACAGCAGGCGACAGTTCTTCCTGGAGTCAAACAGGTTATGACTGGTTTGAGATAGATTATGGTGGCTCAAACATAGATGTTGGTGATACCTTCCAGGTTTATAAAGAGGAAGATTTATATGTAGAAGAAGATGTAGAAGCCTGGGGCACTAAAAACTTTGTGATAGACCATCCTACAAAAAATAATTCTGAGTTGGTTCATGCTTCAGTTGAGGGTCCTGAGGCAGCTGTCTTTTATAGAGGAGAAGCAAAGCTTGAAGACGGAAAAGCAACTGTTTCATTACCGGAGTATTTTGAAGAATTAACAAGGGAAGACAACAGAACTGTTCAGCTCACACCTAAGAATGGATGGAGTCCTTTGTATGTTGACGGAGAGATTACTGACGGAGAATTTGTTGTAAAGATAGATGAAAATTATAAGGGAGACAACTCTCAGGAATTTTATTGGGAAGTCAAAGCAATAAGAAGTGATATAAGTCCTTTGGATGTAGAGAGAAAAAGTAAGAATAATTAACCTGTATGGTATCTTCTTTATAGGCAAAATAAATAAACAACCTTGTATTCCATAAACCCATGACAGATCTTGATAAGTTAAAGGAAGCAGGACAGATAGCGGCTAAAGTCAGGGAGCATGCTAAAGAGATCATAAAACCCGGCATGACTCTTCTTGAAGCCACAGAGATACTCGAGAAAAAGATCTATGATCTTGGTGCAGAGCCGGCTTTCCCTGTCACGATGAGCCTTAACAGTGTGGCGGCCCATTATGCTGCTGATATAGATGATGATACTGTCCTTGAGGATCAGGTAATCAAGGTAGATGTTGGTGCTCATGTGGATGGCTATATAGGTGATACTGCTGTCACGATAGACCTCTCAGGGGAATACACGAAGCTTCTGGAAGCTACAGAGGAAGCTCTCGAGAATGCGATAAAAAAGGCTAAACCAGGAGCGAAGCTCGGTGAGATAGGCAGGGCTATACAGGAGACTCTCGCAGGATATGGATTCTCGCCAATAAAGAACCTTAGCGGTCACGGGGTTGCCCAGTATGATGCTCACACCTCTCCATCAATACCCAACTATGATACGGGCTCAGAGAAAACATTAGAGAAAGGGATGTCTATAGCTATAGAACCTTTCGGGACTGATGGCCAGGGGTTGATAAAGGAATCGGATAATCCGACTATTTATTCACAGGCATCAGATAGACAGATAAGGAGCATGATGGCGAGGAAAGTCCTGAAGGAGATCAAGAAGTTCAATGGTCTGCCCTTCAATTATCGCTGGCTGACGGAGAAATTCTCTAAGGGCCAGGTGAAGCTTGCTATAAGGCAGCTTGAGCAGGCGGGTATAATAAGGGGCCATCCTCCCCTTCCTGAAGTCGCTGACGGCATGGTTGCCCAGTTCGAGCACACGCTTTACATAGATGATGAGACAGAAGTGACTACGAGGTCCTGATCCTTTCAGCCGCTTTTTCGACAGATAATGTCTCTTCACTGCCTTCTCTCATGTTCTTCAGCTTGACAACACCTTTCTTGATCTCTTCCTCTCCGATGATTATTGCGAAAGGTATCGAATGAGCATTCACATACTTTAGGTTCTTGCTCACTCCCCTGCCCATGATGTCGATATCTGTATTGATCCCTTTCTCTCTCAGTTGTCTCGCTATACTCAGGCAGTCTGTATTGATTGGTATTATGAAAGCATCTGTGACGGAGATCTTCTCTGCCTTGTCCTCAAGAATATCAGAGAGGACTTCAAGCCCGAACGAAAGTCCCACGCCCGGATATTCATGCCCGGTGCCGATGAAATCTCCTATCATCCTGTCGTATCTTCCTCCGGCAGCGGTAGCACTTTTGATCTTCGCATCTTTAAGGAAGACCTCGTAGACAGTTCCGGTGTAATAACTTAATCCTCTTGCCAGGCTCGGATCGAACTCATATTCTATGCCTGCCTTATCGAGGTTTTTGAAAAGCTCTTTCAGCTCTCTCTTGCCTTCCTGCCCTTCTTCACTCTCGAGCTCGATATCATCTATCTTATCATTGTCTATATATGAGAAAACTTTCTCGGTCTTCTCAGGCTCTATACCTTTCTCCGAGAGCTCTTTCTTTACACCTTCTTTTCCTAATTTCTCTAATTTGTCTATGGAGAGGATGGCTGTCTCAGCATCCTCAATTCCAGAGTCTACCATTATCCCGTTGAGAAGCCTTCTGTTATTGATCCTGATAGTCACAGGAAGACCGAGGTCCCTGAACGAGTCATCTGCCACTTCCATCAGCTGTGTCTCTGCAAGCATGGAGCCTGTGCCTACGATATCAACATCGCACTGCCAGAATTCCCTGTATCTCCCGAGTTTTATCGGTCCGTCACGGAAGACTCTCTCTATCTGGTACCTCTTGAAAGGCATCTTTATCTTCGGGTTCATACCCACATAGCGGCACATGGGGACAGTAAGGTCATATCTGAGGGCGAGATCCCTGTCTCCCTGATCCTTGAAACGGAATGTCTCTTTCAGGATCTCCTCTCCTCCCGCGTACTTTGCCGAGAGTACATCGAACCTTTCTATGATGGGTGTTTCCATAGGGGAGAAGCCGTGCTTCTCGAAGTTTTTCCTCAATACATCCGTGATCCAGTTCCTCAGTATCTTCTTTTCAGGCGGGAAATCCCTGACTCCTCTTGCTCTTTTGAGTTCCATAATGTTAGTTATAGTATGGGATTATTTATATTCTTTTTTGTTTTATTCATGCGGTATTACCGAATGAGGGCACAGATTTCAGGCATCTCAGGGGCTCTCGAAACATGTACTGAATAATTATTTTCAATATGGAAATAATTCTATGGTATCAAAACATTTATATATAAGGAAGTTACGAAATAATATAAGAATATACAAAAAAGTACACCAATTTGTATTTTTGCGCGTGACCCGCGCATTAGAAATGAAGTCAAAAGAGAACCAGTGGCGAAAACACAGGGAAAGAGTGTCGGGCAGGCTAAACGCCTGCCCTTTACAATCAAACAAGAGGGGAGATAAATGGATTTTATCATAAACGATGCGGTTGAAAAACAAAAAGGGCAACAGGAAGAATCCCAGGATGGCCAGATGGATCTGGGCCAGGCGAACATAAAGGTCGTCGGTGTTGGTGGTGCAGGAAACAATATGGTGAACTGGCTCTATAATAAGGGGATCCAGGGTGCAGAGATCATCGCCACTAATACTGATCAGCAGCATATTGATATCACTGCAGCAGATAAGAAATTCCTTATGGGCCAGGACTCCACGAGAGGCCTTGGTTGTGGAGGTTATCCGCAGAGAGGGACAGAGGCTGCTGAGGAGAGCAGTAATCAGATCAAGGATTCTGTCAAGGATTCTGATCTCACCTTCGTCTGTGCAGGAATGGGCGGCGGAACAGGAACAGGTGCTGCTCATCCCATAGCTAAAGTGGCAAGGGATAACGGCTCTATTGTAATAGGTACTGTGACCATGCCTTTCAGTATTGAGAGGGCTAGGATAGATAAGGCAGAACAAGGTCTCCAGCAACTCAGGAAAGTATCAGATACGGTTATTGTAATAGATAATAACAGGCTTGTCAAGATAGCTGGTAATCTTCCGGTTAAGGAAGCTTTCGCAGTTGCTAATGAGCTCATAGCTACGATGATAAAAGGTATTGTAGAGACCATCGCCATCCCCAGCCTCGTAAACCTTGACTTTGCAGATGTCAAGGCAGTGATGGCTTCCGGCGGAGTGGCAGCTATCGGTGTAGGTTCCTCTGACACGAAGAACAAGGTTGAGGAATCCGTCAACGGAGCTCTATCTAATCCTCTGCTTGACATAAGCTATGAGGGAGCGACAGGCGCGATTATCCAGATAACCGGAGGACCTGACCTTACACTAGATGAGATAAACAAAGTGGGCGAGAAGGTCACTAACTCAATGGACCAGGACGCGAATGTGATCTGGGGTGCAAGGGTCGATGATGATATGGAAGGTAAACTTACAGTAATGACCATTGTCACCGGAGTGAATTCGCCCTGGATACTCGGGAAGATCGACGAGGCTAAAGAATCAGAATCAAGGAAAAAGAATCTCGGCGAACAACTTGGTATTAATATGATTTAGTCTTGTTTCTTCCCTTTTTTTACTATTTTATTGGTTGTTTTAGTAACAAATTACTAAGTAATACATTACTATAAATCAGGATTTTTTCTTGTTCCTGCCCCTCATCTCTACTTTATCCAATCTTTTCAGAATGCTTTCCCTGTTTTCAGGATTATAGTTCTCAAGGATTATTCTCATCGATTCCTCTGCATTCTCGTGATGCTTTGAATCAATAGCTCTCTTCAGGAGATGAAGGTCAACAGCCTTGTCCTCTTCCTTGTGAGAATATGAGCTAAGGCCGAAATCAATAAGGAATAATTTCTCATTGAGGATCATATTTGAAGTTGTAAGATCCCCATGGATGATATGTTTCTCATGCAGTTCTGTCAGGGTCTTTCCTATGAGCTTTGAGATTCTCTCATGATCTTTGTCGAAGATGTCTTTCACTAAATGCCCGTCTAATTTCTCCATCACTATCCTGTACTTGTCTTTCCTTATCAGCTTCGGAGAGAATTCTACTTTCTCGAGGATGCCTGCTTCTCTGGTGGTCCTCGATTTCCTGAGCTTATCATCTAACTCCTTTATACGATAGGGCTTTTCTGTCCTTTCTTTTATTATGTTGCCCTCTTCCTCATATACAATCGCTTCTGCGCCCTGCATATTGAGCTAAGAATCAGGAGTCATATATAAATCATTTGAAATTGTGGTTTTCCATGGGTGCGAGAAAGAGGTCTTTCTTCAGGTCGTATATCATGGCCTTGTTTATGAGCTCATCTCCGCCTTCAAAACGTGCATAGGAATCCTTAAAGATATTGTTCTGCATGTAGAACACATTGGGCTTGATCCATCTCTCCCTTTCGTTTTCTATGTCTCTCTCAATATCTTCTGTCTTGTCAACGATAGAGTTTGAATGGTCGATTATCTTCTGTTCTTTTCCGTCTTCCGGCTTTTCCCCCTCATGGATATCGTACTTTGATAACAGAACATATCCTGTCTCTTTGATATTTATGCTATCAGGAAGATTTTCGGTGCCTTCAATATATATGAAATCCATCTTATCCTTGAAGAATTCTGCATGGGCCCTGAATTTTATAGAACTCATTCTTGTATTTTTATCATCCCAATTATAGGCAAAGATGAGCGTGCCTGCCTTATCGGAAAACTTGTCAGGGAAAGAGTCTCTCTTTTCTATATTGTAATGGCTGAGGATCTCATCGATATCTTCCTTCATGAAATCCTTTTTCTCTTCCTCCGTGACCTTCCCGTCATGATTCCTGTAGAATTCTTTGATGGCTTCGGGAGGGATATTATAATTTTTTGGATTGTCTTCTTCGGGCCTTTCGAAAGTCCTTACCTCTTCTTTATATTCTTTCGGCTTGATCTCGTTCATCTGGACCTCGAGAGGTTTTGTGGTTATTGTATCGTCCTTCGGCTGGAGCATGATCTCTACTAATAGGTCTAACATATCTCTTGGGATGGTGTTTTGATATTTAAAACTTGCTATTTTTAACCACTAATAAGTGGTTATAAATTTTGGAGTAAACATTTTTATATGATGCAGATTATCCTGAGTTTATGAAGATAACCATAGACCTTGACCAGACCGTCGAGCAGAACGCCTCTGACTATTTTGACAAGGCGAAGAGGATGAAGAAAAAGCTTGAAGGTGCGAGGACTGCGCTGGAAAAATCCAAGGAGAAACTTGAGAAGAAGGAAGAGGAAGAACCTGCGGAAGAGGAAGAGAGAACAATCCTCAGAAAGAAACAGTGGTATGAGAAATTCCGTTGGTTCTTCACAAGTGAGGGTTTCCTTTGTATAGGTGGCAGGGATGCTACCACTAACGAGATTGTCGTCAAGAAGCATACTGATAAGGATGATCTTATCTTCCATACTGATATGGCCGGCTCCCCTTTCTTCGTCATCAAATCAGAGGGGAAAGAGATAGGGGAGAAGAGCATCGAGGAGACAGCCCAGGTAACAGCTTCCTATTCAAAAGCATGGGCGGAAGGTCTTGCCACTCTCGATGTTTTCTATGCCCAGCCTGATCAGGTAAGCAAAGAAGCTGAATCGGGAGAGTTCATGCCCAAAGGAAGTTTCATGGTGAGGGGGAAGAACACTTATCTTGAGCCGAGGGTCGAGCTTTCTTTAGGTTTCGATGGGGAGAAGGTTATAGTTGGTACTGTTGATTCTGTAAAGCAGTTCTCTGATAAGGTATTCGTGATCCAGCCGGGCTCGAAGAAGACTTCTGATGTGGCCAAACTTGCTAAGAAGAAGCTCGGAGGGGACCTTGATGAGATCATAAGGATGATTCCCCCTGGCGGGAGCAGGGTCAAAGACCGATAATTATTTAAATACTTCTTCGACAGAGACTATATAATCATTGGAGCTGAGGATAAATGGATAAGAGAGGACAGATTGCATTGTTTTTGGTCATCATCGCTATAGTCGCGCTCGTTGCCGGTATATATTTCTATATGGGCCAGGGAGAGCAGGAAGAGGAAGATAATGAGCCCGTTGAGGTAGAGACAGAGCTTGAGACTGACCAGGTCAGGAACCTTGTTAATGACTGCCTCACCAGCACAGCTAAAGAAGGGATCCTTTATGTAGGCAATACAGGGGGCTATTACAGGACGAATCTTCCTGTTGTTCCTTATGATCTCTATGAAGTTGTATTCTACAGGTATGAAGATGAATACACAATACCTTCTTTAGAAACAATAAGTACCGAGATATCCAATTATGTCAGGACAAATATTCCGGCTTGCCTAAATGCGCTTAACAGATTGGAGAACCAGGAGATAGAGGCAGGCGAGTTTGAAGTTGATACTACAATAGCAGAGGATAAGGTAAATCTTGCTTTGAATCTGCCCCTTACTCTCAAGAGGGAGAATACAGAAAAGAGATTGGGTGAGTTCGATACAGAGGTGGATTTTGATTTAAGGGAGAAGTATACTGCTGTTGAGAGCATAATGGATTCCCAGAAGAGGGATAACCAGACAATACCTATCTCGGACATAACTTACTTGGCTTCAGTGTATGATTTTGAATATGACCTGATCCAGGTGGCTGATGAGACCTTTGTTTTTAACCTTGAATTCGATGATAAGATAAATGCTGAGAATTTCACATATAATTATGCGATGAATTACAGGTGGGAAGAATGAGAAGAATTATCTTTATACTTTTGATGTTTTCAATGGTAGCTGGTATGGCTTTTGCAGCCGAAGAGTTTAATGCTAACGAGTTTTCTTTTGAAGGTTATAATAGTGAGGATGTATCTGATGAGAATTTCGAACAGTTGCTTGAAGAAAGGCCTCAGGAAACACTCAAGAAGGATCCTGCGAGGGCTTTTGAGAATAATGCTGATAAGGCATTGTCGACTTTTGAATCCGGAACGGATTTCCTGTCTGACAGCGAAAAGGAAAAAGTGTTCGGTGAGATGACGGATAAAATCAAGTCCGGTAATGAAAATTTCATGGGGAAGTTGAATGCTAATTCCGGAGCTAAACAAGAATGGTTCAGTAACCAGTATGGCATAGATGCTGATGGTTCTGTGAATATAAAGAGTTTTGATAAGGACTCAGGCCAGATGAAGGTAAAAGGTAGTGACAATACCCTAACATTCGATCCTAAGCAGATTAGTGAGGATTATGACGAGGTCAAGGTTACTGAAGGAGGTTGTCTGGAAGCTTCAGGAAGCAAAGGCAGTCTTAATACGTGCGGTTCTGAAATAACAAGGACAGAAGATGGCATGCCTGTTATAAAAGGCGGAGATGGTTCTGTAAAAGGATTCAAGGCTAAGATAGACGGTCAGGTATATGAAAGTGAGAATAAGATTTCTTTCTCGAAAAATGATGATGGTGATCGTATTGTAGAAGGGGATAAAGTGAAGATACATGAGGATAAGGGAGAGATTGTCTTTTCAGGTAAAGCGGAAAGGACAGGAGATACAGAGCATATAATAGACACAGAGAGGAACACGGAAATAACTATGTCCCATAATGATGGTGAGTCAATAAGTGTTGTTCCGGCTGAACCGACTAAAGTCTCCTTGAGTGAGGAAGATGATCTTGGTTGTAAGGGTAATTGTGTGCATTTTTATGAATCCGGCAATGAGAATGATCTTTATGTGAACAAGGAAGGCGAGAATATTATGAGGGTCCAGGCAGGAGATTCTGTTGATGATATAGATGTTGCTCCTATCTATTCGGGAGGTGGAAGCCCGGCAGATCTTGTCATAGAGACTGATGCTGCCACGTTCAATTCGAATTCTAAAGGTGTGAGGCTTTCTGATGTTGATCTTGGCAAAGATATGCCTGAATTCCATCAGGAAGATGCCCTGGCAAAGAAGCATGATATGGCTGAAGCTTTTGCTGCTGCAAAGGCAAAAGTACAGAATGATGGTTTTCTCAGGACAGAGACATTCGATAAAAACGGAGATGGCCGTGATGATGTGAGAAAAGCATATTTAGAGCATGGTGACAAGACCTATATTGTTTATGATAAGACAGATAACAGAGTTGAAGATGGTCATGGTTCGTATATCCAGAAGACTGACCTGGATCATGATTTTTCCTTGGTTGAGGTAAATGATGACGGCACTTATAATCACAGGGATGCAGTATCTGCATCTGAAGTCTTCAGGAACGGCGGGGAGCTGTCTTTTAATGATGGTATAACTCAGGGAGAAATAGAAGAATATGGTCTGCCTTCGGAAGTGGGAGATAATCTTCCCAGGAGTTATGATGTATCTGTAGAGCAAACAAATGATGGAACTATAGCAATCAACGGTCCTGTAGAGCATGACTTGTCTCTTCTTGATACAGATGTAAAGTTAAGTTATGCTAGTGAAGAATTTGATATGGATGATGACGGTAATATTGAGGAGAGTAGGATATATAAGAACAGAGAAGGAAATTTGTATGTGATGGAAGGCAGTCATGATGTGGATAAAGTGAATGAGCAATTCTTTGAGGGAGAAGGAGACTATACAGCTGCAAACAAATTTGCTGAAGATTTCCCGAACATAGTCATAACTGGTACAGGAGAAAATGAGAATCCTTACTCAGAAGCCATGGAAGGCCGGGCTGATATGTACAGGTATACCAAGGGAAGTGGTTATGAAAAGGTGAATGTAGAGAAGGCGCATAATCCACCAGAGGAACTTTCTGAGGAAGGAGCAGAGACATACTGGGTTCAGACTTCGACTGGGGAGAGGAACGATTTTTATTTTACAAAGGATGAGAACGGCAATGTAGAATACAAGGGTCATGAAGATACAAATGGTTTTTATCCTGCGAATAAGGGTAATATGAAGCAGGGGCAGACAACAGACTTAACACAAAACGAATGAAGTGAATTTTGTCCTGATACCTTAACGGAAATGGCTCTGAT
This sequence comes from Nanobdellota archaeon, assembly GCA_051819665.1. Taxonomy (GTDB): domain Archaea; phylum Nanobdellota; class Nanobdellia; order Woesearchaeales; family CAZZGN01; genus JBNJDG01. The sequence goes on along the minus strand of JBNJDG010000023.1, from coordinate 2,547 downwards.
CGGCATTTACAAAGCCCCTCTTACTTATGAGTGATAACATCAAATTTTTAAGTAACTCTTTTTCCAATATTCCTGATGACAGACATCTTTTTCCAGATCGGCATAGTGATCGTAATGGCCACCTTCCTCTCTTTCCTGGCCAGGAAGCTAAAACAGCCGATGATCCCTGCCTATATCTTCGCCGGTATATTAGTAGGGCCTATATTAGGCATTGTCAGAGATTCAAGTGAACTGGTGGAACTGGCCGAGATAGGAGTGGCTTTCTTATTGTTCGTAGTGGGACTTGAGCTTAACTTCGAGAAACTCAAGAACATAAGCAAGGTGGCTTCAGTCGGTGCAACTTTGCAGATCCTGTTCCTTTTCTTTGCGGGTCTTTTCTTCGGGAATATGCTCGGGTTCGGTATTACAGAATCGATATACATAGGCCTCATCGTCTCGTTCAGCAGCACCATGGTGGTAGTGAAGCTCCTCTCGGATAAGTCAGAGCTGAACACGCTCCATGGTAAGATAATGATAGGTTTTCTCCTTATACAGGATTTCTTTGCTATAATAGCTCTTTCAACTCTGAATACGATAGAGAATTTCAGTCCGGTATTTTTCATAGTGGCTCTGCTAAAGACAGCTCTCCTACTGCTGATATCCTATTTCATGAACGGTTATCTCTTCAGGCCTCTCTTCAGGTTTGCCGCGAAGACCCAGGAGCTGCTTTTCCTGGTTTCCCTCTCAGCATGCTTCTTTTTCGCTTTCCTGTTCAAACATTTCGGGAAACTCCTTATCCAGTTCTCAAATATTATAGGGCTTAACCTTAGTAATTTTTGGGTGGGCCTTCTCGAGCCCGGTCTCTCGATAGCCATGGGAGCCTTCATCGCCGGTATAGGTCTTGCCTCGATGCCTTATGCTTATGAGGTGATAGGTAAGGTCAGATCATTAAGGGATTTTTTTGCGACCATATTTTTCATCTCTCTTGGAGTCCAGCTCTCTCATGCTCATATAGAGCTCCTTCCCATCCTGGCTTTAATATTTCTTGTCCTTGTCCTAAAGCCCGTTGTGACTTTCTTCATTGTATTGTTCTTCTCCTATACGAAGAAGACATCGTTTGAGACAGCAACTACGCTTGCTCAGTCTTCTGAGTTCTCCCTCATAATTGTAGGGGCAGGTGTCACTTATGGTCATATTGGCAATGATTTCCTCACGATGGTCGTGATATTGACATTAGTGTCAATACTTTCAACTTCCTATACGGTGAAATACAACCGTAAACTATACAGGCTCCTTTATCCTCTCTTAGATTATTTCGAGAAAAGTAAGAGGAGGCATGAGCATAAGAAGATGGAATACATGCCCAAGAAGGAGATAAAGAACGAGGTCCTGCTAATAGGTTTCGACAGGATAGGTTACAGCATCTACGAGACTCTGAAAAGGCTGAGGAAAAGATTTTTAATAGTTGATTTCAACCCTGATATAATCCAGAAGCTCATCAAGGAGAGGATCCATTGTATCTATGGGGATATCGCCGATGAGGAGATCGTTGAGAGGTCCGGTCTTGAGCATGCAAGTATAATAATATCGACGATACCTGATATCGAGACGACCAAGTTCATGATCGATAAAGCCAGGAAACTTAATCCTCATTGCACTATAATAGTGACCGCTTATGATGTGAAGGAATCTCTTGAGCTTTATGATAAGGGTGCTGATTATGTGATACTGCCTCATCTTCTAGGGGGGCAGCATGCTTCTCTCATCCTTGAGGAGTTCAATAAGGATTTCAGGTACCTGATAAGGGCCAAAGTGAGGCATATCGAGCAGCTGAACAAGCATCTCGATATGGGGCATAAGACTTCAACAAAACAGAGAAGGTGAACAGAGATGATAATAAGAATAGGTAAGAATGGAATGACTGAAGCTGTGATAGAGGAGATAAAGCTTCAGCTTAAGAAGAAGAATGAAGTGAAGGTAAAATTCCTAAAGTCTTACATAGATGATAAGGACAGGAAAGCGGAAGCTGAGAGGCTGGCAGAGTTTGCTGATGCAAGATTGAAAGAACTTAAGGGTAATGTCGCTATAATCGTCTCTTTAACTCAGAGAGCTTCTTCTTGAGCCTGTCGTATCTCTTCTTGTCATGGGTCCTGTCTATATTTTCGAGGGCATCCCCGATGGTCTTTATCTGTTTCTTTATCTTGTCTTTCCTGACCTCTTCATACATTTCAGAGCCAGATATATTATCTCTTTCTTTTCGCTCATTTTTCTCAGCCGGACTCTTTTTACGGATCTTTTTGCCTTTGTTTCCGGAACCTTTCCTCACCCTGGCAATATCTCCGTCCTTGTCGATATAATAGGTCCAGCCTTCCTCTTTGTTTATTCCCACCTTGGCAACCTTCGTGCCATTGAATAGGATATCGGCCTTATCCTTCTTAGAAATCTTCACAGCTGCATCAGATAATGCAGAGAACAGCCTGAGGTAGTCCTCTCTCTCCATTTTCATTTCTTTTTCTTATCTTTATCCTGCCCCGGCGGTGGCGGAGGCATCCCTCCAGGTGGAGGTGG
>JBNJDG010000022.1:0-17325 GCA_051819665.1 Nanobdellota archaeon | reverse complement strand
TAATCAAAAGTTTTATATATCTGTATACCCATTTCTATACTGATGGATTTCAATAATCTATATGCTCCTCAGGATCAGGATCTTAATGATGACCCTTTCCCTTCTAAGAATGTTATAGAAGCCGGGCCGCTTCCCAGGGATCCCAGTGACCCTGCCGGCAGGGAAGCCGCTATAGAAGAGCCTATCGTACCTACATCAGAGATAGGTGCTTCTGTTCCTGAAGGGAGCAGGTTCGGGAATTTCATCCAGTCTATGCAGCAGGCGATAAGGAAAGGTGCTGGGAGGCTTGAGCTCGCTACAGGAATGGGCGGCGGCCAGGAACAGGTAGGTGCTGAGGCTTATGGTACTGAGGCGAGGAGAGAGTTAAGGGATATCGCTAAAGCTAACGATGTCAATATACACAGCATCCATTCTCCATCAAATGTAGGTAATGTCTCGGGTTATAATCCCCAGGAGAGGGGCTTTAACGATGAGCACAGGAAGATGGAGCTTGAAGAGGTCAAGAAAGCTATCGATTTCGCCGGAGATGTGACGGACGGAGGTTCTGTTGTTGTTCATACAGGAGAATACTTACGTGACATGACCGATGCTCCGTGGAACAGGAAGATAGGGAATGATGGTGATTACCAGTTCCAGAGCTATGAGGAGGAGCCTGAAAAGCAGGTAAAATACATGGTTGATGACAGGACCGGTAAGCTCATATCAGAAGTGAGGAAGAGCCAGGTCCAGAGGGAGCCTGCTTTCAAGACAGACTGGGACCCGAAAGAGCAAAGGTACAGATGGATAGATATAAATGGTAATTTCATCGACCCGAGGAAACCGAATGATCTTTTCAAGAGAGTGCCTGACTGGGACGAGGAGAATAACCAGTTCAAGACGAAAAGGCTAACATGGAGGGATTTCGAGGACAGGGCTAAGGAATGGAACAAATGGAAGAAGAAGCCGGTCAAGGATTCTAAGACCGGTGAGATAGAGTATAAGGACTGGACTCCCGAAGAGGTCTTCTTTAAGACACAGATGGATACGAGGATCCTTCAGGCTCAGGGTTCAGCCCTGTTCCATGGTCAGCATTATCCAGAAGCCAAGAAGTCGCTTGATGAGCTGAAAAGACTTGAGAAATATTATGAGGAGCTTGAGAAAAACCTCGGGGAGGACGAGGTATGGAAGATCATGCAGAATGACCCGGTGATGAGGCCCAACAAGGCTCAGCAGATGTTCGGAAGGACTGAGAGGAAGAGACCTACCGAGATAATCAAGGATGAGATAAAGGACCAGGAGCTTAATATGAGGTTCATCCATGAAAGTTCCGGTTCTGCAGACGCGCAGGCCGCTGAGACCTATGAGACCTTCCTCCATGTAAAGCCGATAGAGGATTATGCGAAAGAGCAGACCTCCAAGTCATACGCTGAGCTGGGTATTCATGCGATGGAGAAGACTAAAGAGAAGAAGACTAATGATCCTATTTTCGTAGCTCCCGAGAACATCTTCCCGGAGATGGGTTATGGTTCTCATCCTGATGAGCTTATAGAGCTTGTCCAGAATGCGAGGGAGCAGATGGTCGAGTATCTTACAGAGAAGAAGGTGCCTGATCCTAAAGGCGGCTGGGAGGAAGAGCAGGGTAATGATGAGTTCGGGCTCCCCCAGAGGAAGATGGTCAATAATCCTTATTACAGGGGTCTTAGTAAGGAGGAGGCAGAGAAGGTAGCTGAGCAGCATATAAAGGCAACAGTCGACACTCAACATCTAGGGATGTGGTGGAAGAATTTCCAGCCGAAGGAAGGCGAGACCGTTGAAGAGAGGAAAGAGCGTTTCGATAACTGGTATATGGAACAGATAAAGAAACTCGAGGATGCCGGTGTGATAGGTAATGTTCATCTTGTTGACGGCAAGGGTGGAGGGCATCATCATCTCCCTGCAGGACAGGGTGACATGCCGGTCGTGGAAGCAATGAAATATCTTAAGAAGAAAGGCTATACAGGAAATATATCCTCAGAGGGTTATGGTGAGGACCAGATGAGCCAGGGAAGGCAGCTCACTGCAACATGGGATGCGATGGGTAATAAGATACATTCGAAATACGGACCCCCTGCCGGTTTTGAGGGTAGCGCCGGAGCTCCCCAGACAAGATTTTCAGATATCCATAACTCGTATTTCGGTGCCAATCAGTCGCCTTATTTCGTCTTCGGTAATTATTCACCTAGTAATGACTGGCAGATGTGGACACAGGTGCCGATGGAATAGAAAATTTTATATATGCTCTCAGTGGATTAATCTATATGGTTGAACATCATTTCAGGTCTATAAAAGAGATGTATAATTCTTTTTACAAATACCTTTTCGCACAGCATGGTATGTTTCCCGTAAGGGAGACGGAGAAAGGCTATTGGGGTGTGAGTGTGGCTGACGAGCTTTTTGATGTATTCAACAGGATAGGGCTCCATAACCATGATCATTTCCTTGATCTGGGCAGTGGTGATGGAAAGGCTGTGATGATAGCTTCTTTATTCACCAAAGCAACAGGTGTGGAGCATGATGACTGGCTCATCAATGTCTCAGAGGATATTAAGGATAAGCTGTATCATATTCCTCATACCAACAATGTCTCTTTCGTTAATAAGGATTTTATGGATCATGACCTTTCTGCCCATGATGTGATCTTCATAAATCCTGATAAGAAGGATGACAGGATACAGAAGAAGATAAAGGATGAGTTCAGCGGGAGGCTCATAGTCTATGGTCCCATGAACTCCTTCGATATGCTGAAAAAGCCTTCACAGGAGATAAATTTTGAAGGAACTCCTGTGAAGATATACGATATCTAGGCTTTTTTCTTCGCGGAAGAAGATCTCTTCTTAGTGGTCCTCTTTGAAGATTTTTTAGAGGATCTTTTCTTGGCAGTTTTCTTTGTTGTCTTTTTCCTGCTGGTCTTCTTCCTGGAAGTTTTCTTTTTCGCTGCCTTACTTCCGGCGGTTTTTCTCTTCGTTGAAGAAGATCTCTTTTTAGTGGTCTTTTTTGCAGTCTTCTTTCCGCTTACTTTCTTTCTGCCGGTATTGCTCTTCACTTGTTCATTTTCTTTCTTAGACTGGCTTTCAGCTTTCTTCACTTTCGGTTCTTTGTCTACGTCCCCGAACAGAAGCATCTCCAGTTTGTCCAAAAATCTCTCAAAAGCGTTTTTCGATGACAATTGTTATTTCACCTCGGTTGTCCTCTATCTTTATGTCCTGTGCTGCACCTCTTTTGAATTCCTCGAATTTCTTTGTCATTTCTCTTCCAATAAAAATCTTTCTGTCTGGGAGCATCTCAGCTATAAGGTCAAGGGTCTTGTTTATCCGATATGGGCTTTCAAGGATCACTGTGGTCATATCAGGTATATCTTCAAAGAACTTCCTTTTCTTTTTCTTAGGGACGAAACCCATGAAGCAGAACCTGTCTGTTGGGAAACCTGCCACGCTCAGGGCTGCGATGACTGAACTTGGTCCGGGGATTGGAGAGATGTCAAGGTTCTCCTCTCTCGCTCTCCTGACCAGCCTGTACCCGGGATCAGAGACGAGAGGCGTCCCGCCATCACTTACAAGGGCGATTTCCTTTCCCTTACTGAGGTCCTCGATGATCCTGTCCTCTTTCGAGTCTGGGCTGTGATCATGATAGGAGACTGTCCTGTTGCTTATGCTCAGAGCAGAGAGTAGCTTTCTTGTCCTTCTCGTATCCTCGGCCAGGATATAATCTGCTTCCTTAAGTGTGTTCTTAGCCCTTTCAGAAATATCTTCAAGATTGCCTATCGGTGTGGCAACGATGTATAACATAAGAAAAAGAGGGGATTATTCCCCCTTCTCTTCGGATTTCTTCTCTTTATTGTCTTCTTTTTCAGGAGCTTCTTCAGAAGAGTCCTTATCTTCGGTCTCTTTACTTTCTTCTCCCTCTGAAGCTTTCTTTTCTCCCTTATCTTCAGAAGATTCTTTCTTAGAGGTCTTTTTCAGGGATTCTTTCTTCGGTTCCTTCTCCTTCTCTTCTCCTGAGCTTTCCTCTTTCTTCTCTTCCTCAGCTTCTTTGGTCTCATCGATGACTTCCTGGTTCTTATCCTCTTTCTCAAGGACCCTTACTTCACAGTTCCTTAGAGGATGTATCTTCTTCAGGTTCCTCTTGAGCGTACCCTGGAGGTTATAGGATATGACGTTCTCGAAAAGCTCGAGGTATTTCATCTTTTTTATCTGTCCTGCCAGAAGCGCGTCAGCTTTCCTTCTAAGTGAAGTAAGCACAGAGCCTCTTGCATCAGTGTTGGTTATGATAAGGGGTTTTATCCTCACCTTTATATTATCCTTTGTCGTATATACATTGGAGATGTCTATCCTGTTCCTCCTTCTCCTCACTAATCTCTTTATGAAGGAAGGTGCCATCGTATACTTTACTGGTACTGTATGAGCTACGGAACCTGTTACCTTGTCTATAACGAACTTGATGGTGATGTTCTGTTTCTTCATCTCACCTGTCAGGGACATGAGGTTCTGCTCTACCCTTTTGCCCACTGCATTCTCAGCTTCTTCCACGAAGGTCTCTCCGATCTTCTTCTCGCCGAAAATCTTTGGGCTGTTGATCTGTACCCATTTCTTCTTCTTTTTCCTTGCCTGTGATTGTGCTTTTACTTTAACCATTTTGCATCAACTTCCGGGCTGTATATTTGTTTTAAATATTTATTGTTTCATTTATAAATGAACCTTTATACATTTTCAGAAAATTTTATAAAACTCTTTCTCTCACCTGAGACTATGGCTTATGAGAATGTACTTGAAAGTCCCCTGAAGACCCTTTATCTTATCTCTTTCATCGCTGGTGCTGGGACTTACAATGAAGTGGTTGAGATGAACCCTGTGCAGGATATAAAGAAGAGCAATCTTGCGAATGCGGTCAAGGGATTCGTGGATAGCGGTTATCTGTCAGAGTCTGGAGGCGGAAAAGGAAGACCTAAATCTTACAGTGTGGAGAAAGAAAAGGTTATAGAGGATATCTTTTCTGAGTTGTCTTCAGTCACGAGTGGTTTCACTTATACTTTCAGGCTTGACGGAAGGAAGGTTACCAGGAGAAGGTATTTCAGTTATGATGACCGGTGCAGGCGCCTTAAGAGGGAGAGAGGGGAGAATGTTTATAAGCTTTTCAGCCTTTTCTCGAGGAACATTGTTATGAGCCTAAACAATGTAGTTGACAGGAAGAGCGATCTTGTCTATAAAACCCTGATAAAAGAATTCCTGCTCGGCATATCTGTGCCGGAGAGGTTCTATAAGGAATATTTCATGTATATGGAGGATCTTCTCCCTTCCGGGAAGGCAGAAGCGGGAGAGGAGTTCAGGAGCTTATGTTCGGATTATGCCGTCATCTCGAGCCTTTCCAGGAACTCGATGATAGCCGCCCGCCTCATACATCAAGATTGACGACTTTCTTCGCGTTGTTCTGGATGAATTCCCTTCTCGGTTCCACTTCATCGCTCATAAGGAGGGTGAAGATCCTGTCAGCCTCGACCGCATCCTCGATATTCACCTGTTTGAGGACTCTCGATTCTGGGTTCATGGTGGTCTCCCACAGCTGTGTAGGGTTCATCTCCCCAAGACCTTTGTATCTCTGGATGGAGAACGATTTTTCTTTGAGCGTCTTGACTATCTCTTCCTTCTCGTCCTCATTCTGGGCATATGTTCTTTCCTTGCCCTTCTTGATGAGGTAAAGTGGTGGTTGTGCGACGTAGACATGCCCGTCTTCTATCAACGGCTTCATATAACGGAAGAAGAAAGTGAGCAGAAGTGTGGTTATATGGGCGCCATCTACATCACTGTCTGTCATTATTATGATCCTGTTATACCTCAGTTTATCTTTATTGAAATCCTCTCCTATGCCTGTTCCGAGAGCTGTCAGCATGGAGGTTATCTCGTTATTGGCAATGATCTTGTTGAGCCTTGCTTTCTCTACATTTATTATCTTTCCCCTGAGCGGGAGTATTGCCTGGAATTCCCTGTCTCTTCCCTGCTTGGCGGATCCGCCTGCGGAGTCTCCCTCCACGATGAACATCTCCGATTCTTTCGGATCTTTTGAGGAACAATCTGCCAGTTTACCCGGGAGGTTAGAGCCTTCGAGGGCACTTTTTCTCCTGGTAAGATCCCTTGCTTTTCTTGCTGCCTCTCTGGCTTTCGCTGCGCTCTGTGCTTTGTTGATTATCGCTTTGGCAACAGACGGGTTCTCTTCAAAGTATGTTGATAGATGATTGGTCACAAGGCTGTCCACAATGCCTTTCACTTCAGAATTCCCAAGTTTTGTCTTGGTCTGTCCCTCGAACTGGGGCTCGGGTATCTTTACAGATAAAACACATGAAAGCCCCTCTCTTACATCATCACTTGAGAGCTTGACCTCCTTCATCTTGTTGTTCTCTGCATAATTATTTATGCATCTAGTGAGAGCTGTTTTGAAACCTGATAAGTGGCTGCCTCCCTCTACGGTGTTTATATTGTTCACGAAAGAGAACATGTTCTCAGTGAAGGAGTCATTATACTGGAGGGCAATCTCGATATTGACATTCTCTTTCTCTTTCTCGAAATAGAAGGCTTCATGAATAGGTTTCTTGTTCTTATTGAGGAATTCAACGAAGGAGATTATCCCCCCTTCATAATGGAACCTTTCTTCCTTCCCTTCCCTCTCATCAGTGAATATTATCTCTGCTCCCTTATTGAGGAAAGCTAATTCCCTTAACCTTGAGGCCAGTGTGTCGAAATGGAAATAACTTTCGGAGAATATCTCTGAATCAGGCTTGAAGTACATCTCTGTGCCTCTCTTTTCAGTCTCACCTTCCTCTCTCAGTCTTCCGAGGGCCTTCCCCTTCTCGTATTCCTGGGAATAGATCTTCCCGTCCCTGTAGACAGTAACTTTCAGATAGGAGGAAAGGGCATTAACACAGGATACACCAACTCCATGGAGACCTCCGCTGACCTTGTATGAGTTCTTGTCGAATTTGCCTCCCGCATGTAGTTTTGTCATCACAACCTCAAGGGCCGGTATACCGAATTTCTGATGGATATCCACCGGGATGCCTCTCCCGTTATCGCTGATAGTCACTGAATTATCCTTATGGATCGTCACATTTATACTATCGCAATGACCGGCCAGCGCTTCATCTATGCTATTGTCGACGACCTCATAGACCAGATGATGAAGTCCTTTTACGCCTGTTGAACCGATGTACATCGCAGGTCTTTTCCTTACTGCATCAAGGCCTCCGAGGACCTGAATGTGTTCTGCTTTATATCCTGTCATAAAAATACCATTCCCCTTTATTTATGGGCTCTCCAGCGAGATATTAGTGTATTAATGAGATACCTTCTAATATTTAAAGGTTGCCATTTATTGTGCTTTCAGGCGGGCGGAGATTCTTAAATATAAAATACGGATCCCTTTCAACCATAGTGAATCCAAAAATATATATTTAAGTATTTATTTCTTGTCCTTATGGATAAGCGGAAGATCATTAAATTCGGTAAATCCTCGTCGATAATCTCTCTCCCGAGGAAGTGGCTCCTGCAGAATAACCTCTCTTTCGGTGATTTCGTTTTCATCTCTGAGATGGGCCCTAACCTGATGATAATGCCGGATGAGAAAAAAGAGAAAAAGAAGACCAAACGTGTAGAGATAGATATATCCAGGATAGATGAGAGGGAGATAAACCGTAGGATCGTCTCTGCGTATATAAGCAACAATAATGTCATAAAGATCTATGGCTCTGGCTTGAAAGATAAGGCTGATTATATCAGGAAGGCCATCAAGAACCTGATGGCAATCGAGATAGTCCAGGAAAGCTCTAACAGTATACTGGCAAAGGATTTCCTGAAGATAGAGGATGTTTCTTTGAGTGACCTCGTCAGGAGGATGGATATAATCACCAGGTCATTGATGCAGGATATGATTGGGCTGCCTGATGAGGATATGGTAAAGAGCATATATGAGAGGGATAAGGACATAAACAGGTTAAGCTTCCTTCTTTTCAGGGTGATCAATTATATGCTCGATCATCCTTCCATGGCCGGTAAGAAAGGCATCTCTAACAGGCATATGATGGTCTATGATTCGATGGCCCATTATATCGAGAGGATAGCTGATGATATAAAGAAAATATCCGATATGGTCTCGAAGAAAAACCTTCAGAAGGTCATCACTGATAATGGCATAGAGGAATATTTCAGGAAGTCTCATGACCTTTATGTGAGAGCTATGACCTCTTTCTATAAGGAGGATAAAGAAGCGGCTTTCAGTATATCCAATACGAAGAATGAGATGATAGGGGAGCTTGAAAAGCTTTATCAGGATACGGAAAAAGTTAAGTTTTCTCCTGTTGTCCTCGAGAAGATAAAGGACATCGTATTGGTGTGCAACAGCATAGCAAGAAGGATCTTCATGTAGAAAGTTTAATAAATGATATATTCTCCTGGGCTGTTATGGACGAGACACAAGATATGCTCAAGGTTCTTACAGAGACTGTGCAGGAACTCAAGAAAGGGATAAAGGAGTATTCTGAGAAGCTCAATACCCTGCCTCCTGATCAGAAAAGGCAGGCGGAGGAATACATAAGGGAAATGCACCAGATAGCTCTCAAGATAAATCAGGCTATCGAGGGCATTCATCAGCTTGAAGAGCTCAAGAAGAAGCTGAACGGTTAGAGCCTCTCATAATCATTTATCTTTCTGGTTATATCCTCATCCTTTATCCTCTCAGGAGAATTACCCAGGCAGATGTTGTATGCCCTGTCCTCTTTCGTCCTTTCGATAATCTCTTTTATGTCCGCACCGCTAAGGTTCTCTGTCATCTCGGCGAAGCTGTTGTAATCTTTGATACTGAAGATCTCTTTGTCTGTCATGTTCTTGAACATATCCTTCCTGGTCTTATAGTCAGGCAGAGGCACCTCTATGAGTTTTGAGAACCTCCCGGGTCTTTTCAGGGCTTCATCTATATCATCCAGCCGGTTCGTCGTGCCTATAGGGATGATCTCCTTATCCTTGTTCATACCGTCTAGATTTGTGAGAAGGGTACTCACTATCCTCGTAGAGGCGGAATTGTCCTTTCCATTTTTCCTGTCAGGGGCAAGCCCGTCGAGCTCATCGAAGAAGAAGATAGCTTTATCATCGTACTGATCGAACATGTTCTGGATTATGCTTTCGGAATCCCCGAAGTATTTTGAGACGATCTCGCTGAGTCTTATCTCCACGAAGTCAATCCCCAGCTGATCCGCCATGGCTCTCCCGAGCATTGTCTTTCCCGTACCTGGAGGACCGTAGAGAAGGATCCCGCTGAAACTCCTTGCATCGTTTTCTTTGTAAACATCAGGATATTCTACCGCCTTGATGAACTTGTCTATCTCTCTTTTCTGGTTCTCCAGCCCGATTATATTCTCAAGCTTCATCCCATCTCCGGAGATTCTTCTCTTATAGCTGTTCTTTATCCTTGAGAGATCCTCTTTTGCGGTGTGGTGTAGATCCGCGAAGTACTTCTCCGGTCTGGTATATCCAGAGAAGACTTTTATGAGCTCGGATGCTGCATATCTCTCCTGTTTGTCCAGGCCCATGTATACATTGGAAGCTAATTCGCTCATGTCCTTGTTGTATTCATGGCTTTTGAGCCCTTTATCCATTACCTTCTCCGCGGATCTCTTGAGGCTGTAGAGATTCGCAGTATGACTCTCTTCGATATTCCCCGGTGGGTATTTGGATAACACCTCTTCCCTTGTGGAAAGGTACTCGGAGAGGAAGTCGGACAGGGCTTTCCTGGAGGTGAAACTGAGGCCCTGAGAATTCGCGTCTATGTAAGCCTGGCTCCTGTCCATTCTAGATCAGGTTATTCAGTCTTTTGTACTCCTGCTCTCTCCTCTCCGAGATGAGCTTATCAGCTTTTGATTTTATCCCCTCTATATCGTATTTCCTGAAATTGTCCTCAACATTCTCCTGGCTATTGTAGAGGTTGTTTATGGATACCTCGCTCTTCTCGCCCATCTTCTTGAATTCATCGAAAACAGAATCATTGTAGGACATTATCTTGTTTATCATCTCTGTGCTTTCTTCCACGATGCTTTTCGAATCAAGATCATCCACGTTATAATTGGATATATCATCACTTATCTGTTTATTCTCCCTTGCAATCTTGAAAAATTCATCAACGTATTCTATCTTCATCCTCTCTTTGCCGATCTTTTCATAGACCTTGTCCATATGATTCTCCTTATTACTGAGAGAGTTGATCATCTGGTTGAAATTTTCCATAGCATAGACGGATTTTTCCATCTTGTTCCTGTAATCCCTGATCTTCTCTATCATCTCGTTCTTCTCTTTTTCTAACTGGGGTGTATATTTTGAATATTCTGTGTCTGTGGCTGCTTTCTCAAGATCCTTCTTAATCATGCCGAGTTTTTCCCTGTAGCTTTCTATCTCTTTCGATGCCTTCTCCTGCAGGGCTTCGCATTGGGCGAATTTCTCCTGATAAGTTCTTCTTTTCTCGGAGAGCTTGCCCATGTTCTCCTTGATATTATCCATCACCCTGTCGAATTTCTCTCCGCTTTTCCTGAGGTTCATCTGGGAGTTCTCTATCACTTTGGTAGTGAGATCAATGTCTTCTGTATGCCTTTTCTTTATCGTCTCATTGTATCTCTTCTGGAGGTCCTTGTCAATATTCAGTACTGAAGAGATTATCCTCGGGAGGAGCCCTGTATCGATCTCCTTATAGTTCATTATCTGCCCGTCTTCCTTCTCGAAATCGAATTTCACGAAGTCTGTCTCTTTATATCCTTCTGCAATCGAGTCGAGTTTCTTGCCTGTCAGCTCCTTCGAGGATTTGAGATCATTCACGGTCGCGTTCTCAAAGATATTGTTGTAGAGCTGATCCACATTCTCGTCCAGTGTCTCGGATTCGATATTATCTGTTTCCATATGATCTGAATATGAGTTGATCTTTAATCAGTCTTATCATGGATTATACGTAGATCTTTTCTTCTGGAAGATACTTTTCCGTTGTAGTGGAAGATTTTCCTGTCTGATTTTGTTCATCCGGAATCAGTTCTTGATGGATGAAATTCTTTTTCATATGGAAAATAATATAAATAATAGGTTCTCAGAACATCATTATGGGAAGAGGCAGGCCAATTGGCTCAGAGATAAGGCAGAGGATGGTGGAGGTCCTCTATTTCCTGAAAGAAGCCACAGGTTATGATATATACAAGGTCTATAAGGGAATCTACCCCAATATTTCTCTGAGGAGCATATATTACCATCTCAAGAAGGGTCTCTCTACAGGTGAGTTCATCAAGAATAAGGTAAGGAATGAGAAGGGTGAGTTCAGCTGGGGTAATGAGGTCGAGAAGGTCTATTATTCCCTGGGCCGGGAGGCCAAACCGAAAATGGATAAGAGGGTGAAGGAATATCTTGAAACTCATAATTACTGATATAGGCGGAACACTCGTGAAGACAGATGAGGCTATAACCGGAGCTATAGAGACTGCATCGGGGAAGCTTTCAATAGACAAAGGTAACAGGGAGGCCATGCATGAGGCCTTCGGGACAAGCATCCCTGATTATATCAAAGCTTATCTTCCGGAAGGGGAGAAGGATAAGCATGAGGAAGTCTATAAAGAGTTCACGAAAATTTTTCCAGATAAGATGATGAACAGGATGAAGCCGTTCGAGGGGGTTGATGGAGCTCTTAATCTTCTTTCATGGGATAAGAAGGTAATTGCTTATAGTTGTATGGAAAAGAAGTCTGTTGACAAAGTTCTGAGCCTTCTGGATTTCAGGGATTTTGCTCAGCTCTATTCTATAGAGGATTATAGCTCGAAGAGGCCTTCTCCGGAAGGTATACTCGAGATTGCCAGGAAATCAGGAGTGAAACCTGAAGAGGCCCTCTATATAGGGGATACTGAGAAGGATATAGAGATGGCCAAAAAAGCAGGCATGCTGGCTGTTGCAGTCAGGACAGGTGTTCAGGACGAGAAGAGGCTCTCAAAGGCCGATCATATCATCGATTCTTTTGTTTTCCTTCCGAGGTTGATTTCTTCAGAAAACCTATGATCGCATAGGCTTCCCTTTTTGTCAGCCCGGCCTTGCCGATCATCCTCCGCCAGACCTTCCTCTGGGTCTCTCTCTTCTCTTCAGTCGTGAAGCTCATCCTCTGGATTGCCTTCTCAAGTTCTTCAAGGAGGATATCTTTCTCTCTCTTCGTAGCTGTCTTTATATGACTGGTTATGTTCTCTTCGGCTTTGCTCATCTCATAAAGGAGAATTGCTACAGCGTGGCTTATATTAAGGGTAGGGTATTCTTTGGAGGTTGGGATGGTTATCGTCAGATCACATCGCTTTAGTTCTTCATTACTTAGTCCGTCTCCTTCCCTGCCTATGAGGAGGCCCACTCTTGTATCACCATAATCCTTGTCTTTCATCTCTTCAGGCCTTACAGGTACCCTGGGTATGTTGTAGTCACTGCCAGTCTTGGCTGTGGTGCCTATGAGATAATCGTATTCTTCAAGGATGTTCTTGTCCGTAACTTTAAGATTGTTTAGAATATCTTTGCTGTGCTTAGCTCTCTTGATGGTCTCGATACTGCCTTCATCACACTGCGGGTCTACAAGTACCAGGTTCCTGAACCCAAAGTTCGCCATACACCTCGATATAGCTCCTAGGTTGCCTTCATTCGCTATTTCCATCAGGATAATGTCCATATGAATGGTAATGGAGAAGTCGTTAATAAAGTTTTACTCACAGCTGAGCTCCTATCCACTGGAAGAGCGGGAAAAGGATTATGAACATCAGCAGTAGTATGAAGAAAGCGCTCACCTTCTGCCATATCATGTCTGCCTTCGCTTTTTTGAAGTATTTCCTTAGGCTTATCTGGAGCATCCTGCCACCATCTACGGGTCCGAGAGGCAGAAGGTTCGCCAGTCCTATACCGAAAGATATGACGAAGAGCCAGAAGAAGAACTTGTTAAGTATCAGCAGAGCATCAGGGATGAATGTACCGTATTCCTGCTTATAGCTCTCTTTGACTACCCTGTTCGGGGAAGCCTTTATGCCTAAATATCCGCTGCCTGTCTCGGGATGTTCAGTCAAAGTGACTGTGAAAGTCCGGTTCTTTGTCTCAAGTTCCACTTTCTCCCCCGGGTCTGTGCTGTTCAGGAAGTCGTAAGCAAAGGTAGTGTTCTTTACAGGCGTTCCGTTCATGGACTTCACTACCATGTTGGTCTTCAGGCCTGCTTTGGCAGCGGGTGTGTCTTCAAGGACATCAACGCTGACACCGTCTGTATCCATCATGCTTCCTATAGCGGGTGCAAGCAGAAGATTGATTATCAGAAGCACTAAACCTGCCAGGAGAATGTTACTGAAAGGTCCTGCACCCAAAACAGCCAGTTGTTTCCTGGCTTTCTTCTTCTCCATCCTCTTCTCGTCCGGCTCTACAAAAGCTCCGATTATGGGCCCTACAAAAAGGAAACCGGATGATTTGACCCTGATCTTATGAAGCCTTGCGATAACGCCGTGGGAGAACTCGTGGATGAAAACGACCACAAAAATGGATATTATCCCATACCATAGAGGAAGGGTTATCGGAGAGCCAGGTATTGGAATCCCTGGAAGTATTGGAGCTGCTCCGGGCATCGTGTTGGGTATGGTGAGCAGTTTGACCGCGTTCACCAGGAGCATAATGGATATGGTCAACATGCCTGCAAAACCGGTGATTATACCCGCATCACCCAGATATCTGAGTGCACGGGGGAATCTCCTGGCCATGCTGTTCATGTTCTTTAGGCCCAGTTTGGTCTTGTACATGAGGACAATATTTTCTGCAGTGAACTTTTTCCTGTTCCAGAAGAGGACACCCATCATAACGCTGTAGAATATTATGACATCTATCTTGCCTAAGTAGATGATATAACAGAAGAGTATGAAAAGGACTATAGCGGGGATGACATATCCTTTGGTCGTTCCTGTGATTTTTGTGATTAAATTATATGTGAGGTATGCAGTCCAGATACCGAACAGCAGTATTATGACCGGTTTTGAGTTTATGATGAAGTTCCATCCCCCCAACATCAGTATGAGTGAGAGGATATAAACCGGAATCAGTCCGTAGATGATGCTCTTGATAGTGTCCTTTACGGTAGTCTTATCGTTGTATATCCTCAGGAAGAAATTGAGCAGATAAGAGATTATGACTATGCCTATAGCATAACCTGCCATGAGGACTGTTGATTTGATGAGATTATTGAGGAACTCACTCAGGCCAATGTTTATGGGTATATCATCAAGCCTGGTCAAAGAGAGTATGATTATCTGGACTAAAAGAAGTACAATGAAGAAGAAAGAACTGTCGGAGAAGCTTTCCTCCTTAACCTCCTCTGCTAACTTACTTTTAGAGAATACAGAGTGATAGAGCTTAGAGAAGAGGTCCATTTTCACCCTTATTTAGAGTTCTTGGCCCTTAGCTTCTTGCTTCCGTGCTTTCCCCTGCCTCTGATCTTTCCTGCCTGGACCTTCAGCGGGTGTGCCCTGATCTTCTTCTTTGTAACCTTATCTACAAAAATATTCTTGAATTTCCTTGCCATTGCTTCCGGGAATCTTGCCATAATAATCACTCGTTCTTAACCTGTTTCATCAATTTTTTGTCGAGGATATCCCAATATACTACAGTTGCGCCTTCGAATACCTGGTCCTTGAGTTCTGATGGTATCTCAAGGTCGAAAGTCTCGAAGCTTTCGGAGTCCATGACATTCGCCGAGCCTTCCTGCACTGAGAGCACCTGCGCGTTCTTCTTGTCTATCACGGGAACCTCTATCTTGTCATGCCCCGGCATGATCTTGTTCCTCTTCTTGCCGTCGATGATGCCCTGCGCCGTCAGATTGACCTTGGCATGCCCGTGCTTGCCGGGCCTTGAGACATTCATATCGGTGACTGTACATGCTTCGCCGTCAAGGACGACGTATCTTCCTTTCTGTAATGATCCTACGTTCGTGAGTTTTACTGCCATAATATCACTTTTGAGGATAAGCGCTTCATTTATAAAACTTGCGATTGGTTAATTTTATAAATAACTCCTCTTCTGTTTTCCATATGGAAGTATTCTGGCTTGACAAGAAGGGAAAGATGAATTGTTCTTCGGACATGAAGGGGTTGAAGAAGACACACTCATCCTGGATAAGGCTTATAGACCCTTCCGAAGATGAGATAGAGAAGGTCACTGGCTTCACCGGCATACCGAGAGGGGAATTTGATGATTTCCTTGAGGATGAGGAGAGATCAAGGTTCGAGGAGGGCAGATTCCTTCAGATAATCTACAGGACTCCTTTTACTGAAGGGGAGGACATAACTACAGTCTCTTTTGATATGTTTTTCATGAAACACACTTTTGTGACCATAGAGAGGACAAATACTTATGTTCTTGAGAGGCTGGCCTCTCTTTTGAGGAGCGGTAAGAGGAAGAATCTGTTCAGGAAGAGTTCAGGGAATTTCATCTTCCATATATTCGGTCAGGTGAATGATGAGTTCCAGAAATCCATAAGGCATATCGGCTCTGTTGTCAAGAACTATAAGATAAATTATGGTTCATCTTCCGAGAAGGACCTCCTGAAGCTTTATTCTGCGAACATCGCTCTGTCCCACTTTAATAATGCCCTTATAGCGAACAGGGATGTACTCAATTCCATGAGGAAGAGCAGATCAAAATATTTCAGGAAATATGACCTTGAACGGTTTGAGGATCTCTACTTTGATGTATTACAGATCATAGATACAGAGAAGATTGAGAGGGATGTCTTAAGTACGATGTTCAATTTTCAGGGCATCCTTGCCTCTTACCGGATGAACAATTTCATGAAACGCCTCACAGCTCTCGCTCTGATAATAGCAATTCCTACCCTCATATCGAGCATCTATGGTATGAATGTAGTTAATCTTCCTCTGGCTGAAGAACAATGGGGATTCATAGCCCTTCTCTCTTTCATGCTGGTAGTGTCTATAGGCGGATTCTATATGATGAAGAAGCTCGAATGGTTCTAACCGGAAAGATCGAGGTTAATATAACCTGCCTTCTCTCCTTTTATAGCGAAGATGCCTCCTTTTTCGAATTCACTCTGCCCGGGATTGTAGAAAAGGCTCTTATTGAATTCTCTCGGATTGACAATATAACCCTCAGAATCATGCGCTTTCTGGATATCGATAAGATTATGAGAGCTTATGAGCTTGTTTATGCCTTTATCATTTATATATCTGGAGATCTCGGGGCATCCGATAGTTCTTATGTCCTTATTATAGCCCATGCTTTCAATAGCTTTCCAGAATTGACTGGTGCCGAATTCAGATCCAGAGACGTTTTCTATAGTCTCTATCAACTCGTCCATCTTCATCGTCTCTCCATTCTCAGATAAATCCACTTTAGTATCTATGCCGTTCTCGAAATTTGTTTTGGGTGGGATCGAGGATATTATTACAGTTTTGTTGGGATCTTTTATGTCAAGTTGGTCGAGATTGGTATAATGGAACCTGAAAGGTCTGTTCGTGTAGATATCTTCTTCATGTATCAACGGGACATTTTTGAGAGAGCCTGTGTTATTATCTCCTTCCCTGGTGAATCCGGTGTCTATTTTTTCATTGATATCTAGAAAAGCATCGGGTGTTATCCTGTCCATTTCTCCCCTCTCTATAGTGTAGGCAGGTAGAGAGATATGTTCGCCATGGTTCTTTTTCCTTCCATAAAGCGGTGTTCCGGCGTCATTTTCTCCATTGGTGTACATATCGGGTTCACCATGGATGAATACTAGATTATGATTGCCGTTTTTTATGACAGGGTTTTCCAGGGTATTGATTATGTTCGGGAACTCTTTGGAACATGTATCGAGGATCGATTTGAAAAGGTTATAATTATCTTCATATCCCAGGATCGGGTAGACATTTATATCTTTTTCAGCGAGTCCCTCGAATAAGTCTCTTGTATAGGATTCTTTTGTGGGGAAAGCTTCCCTTTGCTCCTTTTCTCTGGGGATGTGGTCAATGGTCTCACCTTGGGGTATTGTCCATTCAGAGAAAGCATCGAGGAGGATCAGAGAATCTATGTTCTTGTCCTCAAGTGTCCAGATGAATTTGTCAAGTATGTCCGGGTTAGTGGCTCCTGAGATGACTCCGTAATTCTTCATATATGGATGCTCGTTCAGGGTCATTTATATTTTTTACTATGGTGGGGTATTAACAATGTTATAGAAAGTAAGATTTATAAATATGTTTTTATTACCACTGTTTAGGTGCAATCTGATGACGGTAGAGAGCAAACTTTGGGGCCA
>JBNJDG010000021.1:0-17744 GCA_051819665.1 Nanobdellota archaeon | reverse complement strand
CAGGGAATAATTGACTTCCTGGCCAGGGATCACTGTTTCATTGAAATCTACATCATATTCATAAGAGGGTTTGGTTATGATGGAAGTGTTCTTCTCTATCCTTTCTCCTTCCTGGGTCATATGACCTGTTATGTTCTCTCTCCCATCCTTCGTCGGCTTGAAAGAATATTTGAAGGTTTCTTCCTCAAATGGAAGGAAGCTGCCTTTCCAGACAAGTTCATTTCCTTCTCTCCTCACCGAATCGGGAACAGAATCCACCAAGAAAGACTCGGGAATGTCTTCAGTATAGATCACTCCATCAAGCCTCTGCTTCCCGTCGTTCCTTATCTTCACTTTCACCTTGACCCTGTCATAGACAAAATCCGTTTTTTTTGTTATATCCCTCTCTATCGTAAACTCAGGATCAAGACCATAGATGGTGAAGTTCAACTGGGGATACTGCTCATTATCGATCCAGTCACCTATACCCTCATCATAATCGAAGCCGGGCCCATCATAACATACAAGATGACCAGATACATTCTCGCATTTGCCCTGCTGTACTATGCTGGTATCATTCTTATAACTGACTACAGCTGAAGACCAATCTTCCTGATCTGCCCAGGCAGTGAGATTATGACCTTCCAGCTCAGTATAATTATGCGAGAGCATCTTCACACTCTCCTCTGCTGACGCTGACATAGACATGAGAAAGAAAACTGCTACTACCGATAATATGAGCCACCTCTTCATATCCTGAACTTATAACTGAAAGTATTTAAAATTTACCATATCCTGAACCAGTATGCCCAAAAATATATAAACCCTGTCTACAAGTATTAGTATATGGATATAGGTATAAAGCTGGACAGGGAGAGCCTGAAAAAGCATTTCATAGCTCTCGGCTCGAGCGGCTCCGGGAAGACCGTGCTTACGAAAGCGATAATAGAGGAAGCCACGAAAGAAGGGATACCCTCTGTGATCATTGACCCACAGGGAGACCTTTCAAGCCTGGCATTAGGTTTGGATGCAAAGATCTTTACACCCGGAAGTTCCAAAGGCATTCCTTTGAGCATCAATCCGTTGAAGATAAATGTGAAGGACAAGGATGACAGGCTCAATCTCACTGACCAGGTCGCAAATTCGATCACAAAGCTCATAGGCTATGATCCGAGGAGTGACAAAGGTTCTGCTACCAAGGGAATATTCTATACAATCCTCTCGGAGAAAGAATTCTCAAGCTTTGAAGAGATGATCGATCATATGAACTCGATGGATCAGAGCCGGATCAAGGATTTCCTTGTCAATCAGGGGCATATGAAGGAGATCATAAGAAAGCTTAAGCTCCTCACAATCGGCAGGAACAGGATGATATTCGAGGAGGGTGAGAAACTCGACTTCGACAGGATGATGAAAGGTGTGAACATAATCTACCTAAACTCTCTCGTCTCGGATGAGGAGAAAGAATTCTTCGTCGCAGGCCTGGTGAAAGAGCTCTATGAATGGATGCTCAAACATCCTTCGCAAAAGCTGCAGGCCCTCTTCGTAATAGATGAGATAGCCCCTTATCTTCCCGCCGGTGCCAGGAAACCTATTACAAAGGAGATACTCAAACTGCTATACAAACAGGCAAGGAAATATGGCTTAGGGTGTATCGTCGCTACACAGAACCCAGGGGATATTGACTATATGGCTTTCGCTCAGTTCGGTACCTGGGCTGTTGGCAGGCTTACAACTAAGCAGGACAGGAAAAAAGTACAGGATGTCATGAAAGAGAACATAAAAGAACTTCCAAGCCTCAAACCAGGAGAATTTGTGTTATTCTCACCTGACAATTATGCAGAGACACAGAGGTTCAGTACAAGAAAGCTGAAGACGGAGCATAAGACTCTTACTGAGGATGATATCTCAGCTATGATGAAACACGACACATACCATGTCTTCAAGCTCAGGAAAAGCTTCTGGAGAGACTACACAATAGTCATAGACCCTGATACAGGAAAGATGATCGATAAGAATGGCAGGAAGCATGATCTCTCACCTCTCTACAAGCTCGGAAAGGAAGAGATAAAGCTGTTAAGGCTCCTTAAAGCCGGCAGAGGTATTGACTGGCTGTCCTTTAAGATGAAGAAAAGCGAGGAGGAGACTAGGGAGATCCTTAAAGGCCTTAAGAGGAAGAATTTATGTTCCAGTAAAAAGAAGAACATCGAATATTGGTATCCCGCTAAAAAGCTCCCGAGGAAGCTCAGGGAGAACGATGTTGAGGGTAAGAAAGAAAGCACAGAGAACTATCTCGATAATATAGCAAGATATTGGTTCAAGGCAAGAGTTCTTGGAGCATGGAAGGTCAAAAAGTTTAAAAACGGATCACAGGACCTTAATAAAGATGAAAGCTGAAAAGGTAATAGAGAGGATCAGGGAAAGGACACGGCCTGTAGAAGTAGCACCTGCTGATGATATCCTAACAAGGATAAATTCTCTCATCAAGGACAAGAACATAAATGCTGAAGCTGTGCCCGGAGGTTCTCTGGCCAAGGGCACATATATAAAAGATGATTATGATATCGACATCTTCGTGAAGTTCGATAAGAGCTATGCGGAAGAGGATATCTCTGCAATCCTCGAAGAGATTCTTGAACCAATGAAGCCTAAAAGAGTGCACGGCTCCAGGGATTATTTCCAGCTTGATGAAGAGATTCAATATGAGATAATCCCTGTCCTTGACATATCGGATACTAAAGAAGCAGGGAATGTAACTGATATGAGCCCTTTGCATGTGGACTGGGTGAGGGAGAATGCTGAAGAGCATCATAAGGATGATATAAGAGTAGCGAAGCTTTTCTGCAAGGCCAATAGAGTGTACGGTGCTGAGAGCTACATAAAAGGCATCTCTGGCCATGTCCTGGATATACTCGTCATATATTATGATGGTTTCCTCAATCTTCTCAGAGCCGCTGTAAGGTGGAAGGACAAGCAGGTCATAGACTTCAATGATTTCCATAAGGGAGATGCACTGGATAAACTGAACAGGGCAAAAACAGAATCGCCGCTTGTCGTCATAGATCCTCTCTCCCCTTACAGGAACGCAGCAGCTGCACTCTCTGAAGAGAAATTTGATAAGTTCAGGAAAGCAGCTGAAGACTTTCTCAATAATCCAGGGATGAGGTTCTTCAGGAAAAAGAGCATGAACCTCAGAAAATTGAAGCAGAGGGAAGGTAAAAAGATAGCTCTCCGGGCGACAGCTTTGGAAGGCAAGGATGATGTAGTGGGGAGCAAGCTCATGAAAGCTTTCAGGTACATCCATAACAAACTCCTAAGCAATTCCTTTGAAGTCATTGATTCCGGATGGGAATGGGACGGGAAAGCCTTATTCTGGTATGTACTCAGGGACGAGGAGCTTGAGCCTGAATTCGTAAGGGTGGGTCCTCCGTCAAAACAGGAATATCATGTTAACATCTTCAGGAAGAAGCATCAGGATGTATTCGAGAAGGACGGGAGGGTTTATGCCAAAGTGAAGAGAAAATACACCAGACCGGAATCTCTGGTCGGAGATCTTGCTGAAAGCGATTATGTAAAAGAGAAGGTGAAGGATATCAGGGTTCTATTACCTTGACCGTGAAGAAGCCTGCCGCTGCAATCATAAAGAACGAGATAACGTCCCCTGTAAAATGAGGACCTGCCTGGACAAGGTCGCTTATGGGCACTGACAATGCTCCAATGAGAAGACCAAGCAAGACATTGAACGTATTTCTTTTATATTTTTTCAGCAGATAAGACATCAGCCTTGAGATGAAGTATGCACCGGCCAGAGCGCCAAGGATGAAAGTCAGGAGAGGCTTCACATCAACAGAGTGGATCACGGAGATCATATAAGAGTAAGAGCCCATCATCAGCATTATGAAAGCTCCTGAAATACCGGGCAGAAACATCGCACTAATTGCTATGAAACCAGTAAGGAAGATATAACCTAAGCCGAGTGCGGATTCCGCTGGTGACAGGAGACTTAATGATAACCCTATCAATCCTCCTAAGAGCAGGTACCAGTTAAGCCTTGTCTTCCTGTAGATTGGTATTATCGAAGCTATGATTAGGCCTATGAAGAAAGAGATAGTATAAGCGAAATATCCTTCCAGAAGCCTTTCTATGAGGCCGGATAAGGCAAGGATTGAGATGGCTATGCCTGCGAATAATGTCACCAGGAAACCAAGGTCCCTGAACCTGAACTTAAGGACATCTTTTACTGCTCTGATAAGCCTTTCATAAATGCCTGTGATGAAAGCTATTGTCCCTCCCGAGATGCCCGGTATTATATCACAAGCACCCATCAGGAGCCCTTTGAGGAAAATTTTCAACATAGGTAATCCATTCGCAGGGTTATTTATAAATGTTTAGCTTAACCTAACCTGAAAGAAAACCATCTAACCAAAACCCTTAAAAACCAATTGAGGATACTCAAGGTCCATGACCGAAGAGATAATCCGGAAAGAGGCTGAGACAAGCGATAAGTTCGGCCAGTGGGAGAGACCATTATCAGAGATGCTGTCTTATGGTATGATGAACATAGATAAGCCTAAAGGGCCCACTTCACATCAGGTCAGCTCTTATGTACAGGATATCCTCGGGATAAATAAATCAGGACATTCAGGAACTCTCGACCCGAAAGTCACCGGAGTCCTTCCCGTTGCTACAGGAAGAGCCACAAGAATAGTCAATTACCTTCTTCCGGCAGGCAAAGAATATGTCTGTCTTATGCATCTTCACGATGAGCATCAGGAATACGAGATCAGGAAGGCCATTTCTTCTTTCGTAGGTGTCATCGAACAACTCCCTCCCCTTAAGAGCGCTATCAAGAGGAGGGTAAGGAAGAGGAAGATATATTACATCAAGATCAACGATATCAAAGGACAGGATGTCCTTTTCACGATAAGCTGTCAGGCCGGCACTTATATAAGGAAACTATGTCATGACATAGGTAATAAACTGGGCTCTGGGGCTCATATGGCTCAATTGCTCAGGACAAGAGCAGGTCTATTCTCTCTCGAGAACTCATGGACCTTGCAGGATCTTGCAGATGCTAAGTATTACTATGACAATGGCAATGAGAAATTCCTCAGGGATATAATAATGCCTGTAGAGAAAGCAGTGGATCATCTTCCCAAGGTGTGGGTGATGGACACCACTGTCGAGAACCTCTGTCATGGTGCTGATCTGGCTGTGCCAGGCATATCAAGGTTTACCGATGATATAAGACCTGAGATGAAAGTGGCTGTGCTTACACTCAAGAACGAGTTGATAGGCATCGGGACATCCAGGATGGAACCTGAGCAGATAATGTCCGGCAAGGGCATAGCCGTGAAGACCGAGAAGATATTCATGGAACCCGGTCTTTACCCGAGGATAAGCAGGTGATAATATGGTTTCATACAAATTCGAGAATACACCCGTTTATGAACTTGAGGCTCTGAACAAGCTCGATTATGCGCTTTGGAATGACAACTGGGGATTTAACATTAACAGGGATCGTTCCTATAACAAGGGTCTGATCAATGAAGCTTACAAAAAAACCCCAGATCATATGATGGACAAATTCTATGAGATAGTTAAAAAACACCATGATATGAACCGCAATAGGATAAACAAAGAGGGAAAACCTGACATTACTAGGAGAAAGAGGTCAGAAGATATGCAAGAATCCCTTTGATCTGAACTTATACTAGCCCATATATTTCAGGTACAGATTCTCTTTACCTTTCATCCTTTCCTTATAATCTAAGAACTCATCCAGATGATTATCTTTCACTAATTTATTGATGATCATGTCAAGATCAAAGAACCTGAACCTCTTAAAATAATCACCATAATTCTCAATGATATTCTTTTCCGGCTGAAATGGTTCATGAAAAACATAAGTGTTGAGAGTCTTAACCTCCGGGTTTGGGTTCCTGTACTCACCTCCCTTCCTCAATAAGACTTCATTATGCGAGCTGAAGTCCATAAGGTATGTCTCCCCATGGTACTCGAGAAGGACATAATTATGTATCGATGGGAATCCATAACTATTGATCTCTTCTGCCGCTCCCAGCCTAGGTTTATTTATCTCTCTATCAAAAGACAAAAGATACAGCAGGTATGAGGATAGGTCTGAGCAGGGATTCATGAAGAAGCTATTATTATCCTTCTCCATCTGGCTTATGTTTCTCCTTGCAAAATCCCTCAGGATCTTGTTGTTTGTCCATCTTTCCCTTGGCAGGACCTCATCTATATGCGATAGATGATCTTCCATCCTGCCTATAAGATGTATCTCTGAAGGTGTGACCAGAGCATCTTTTCCCACCATAACAATTAGGAAAAGAGTGTTTATTTATAAAAATGATGTAAAATCATGATATTTTGTTCTCTAAGTGATCAATCGACCGTAAAAAGCTTTGAATCATGATCTACATCGAAAGCTCCCAGTCTTGCACCGGCATCAAGCCAGCCATGTGCATAATTCAAGGCTGCAAAAGCATTCAAGAAATCACCTTTCTCCCTGAAATGCTTTGCATCAGAAAAATAATCCCTGGCCATGGCCAGGTGATCTTCAGCAATCCTGAAAAAATATGTCTTCTCAGGAGAGCTTATCTTAACTTTCTCAAGCGCCTCCTGAGTGACAGAAAAATACTTGTCCAGTTTCTCAGCTGTTATCTCCTTCATCCTCTTTGATACCTGGATGAGGCCTTACAACAGTTATAGGCAGAGCGCCTTTCTCGAACTCGAGCTTAGCGATCTCCACCGGGTTATACCTTAACTCTTCAAGCTTCTTCTTGGCTATCTTGACAGAGAAAGGCGCTCCCATGGAGATCTGCAGAGCCCTGCTACCTATCATCCTGGCCTTCTCGTATTTTGTGTATTCCATCAGACTCACTTCTCCCTGATCTCCTTGGATCTCTCAAGAGCCAGCGAAACCATCTTGTTAACATCTTCGTGATTGAGTGAATCATCTCCACCCTTCTGAAGTGCGCACAGGTTTCCGTCCTCGAGAGAGGTCACAGTCAGCCTAGCATCGGTTGCCAGCTCCTCATCGATAAGAGGATCAACTACATAATGTCCGCCGACCTTATATACAGTGACCGGCACCGGGTGTTTAGCAAGCTCAATGCTCTTATCTGTCTTCTGTTTGTAATCTACCTTGCCGTTCTCGTATTTTGGGAACTTGGCATCCTTAAGAGCAGAGATAGCAGCTAAGCCGGCGCAATCAAGGAGGTTACCCTCATCATTGATAGTACAGACATCAACCATGATAGCCCATACTTTCTGGCCTTCTTCAATGCATAACTTCTTAGTATCAACTGCTCCGGATTCTCTGATTCCCCTGTCAACTACCCTGGCAAGCTCGATCGCCCTTATATCAGGCGGACCAGCTTCAAACTCAGGGTTGGACATCGGCAGAAGCTCGGCATTGACCATCAATACTCCTTCGTCCGGCGTATCCGGGAAAGGAGCCTCAACTGCCATCTTCACACCAGCCATCACCTTGGTCTCACCTATGGTGACAGTGGCAGAACCTTCTGCAGTCTTGGATATACCGTATTCAACAGAAACATCCCTGAACTGCTCTTTCTTCCTGCCGTCATACCTTATCCCATTTTCAAGGTAATTGAGAACGTGTTTCCTGAGATTTTCATAATTCTCTTTAGTCATTTTTCTCACCAAATTTCTCTTTTAAAGCTTTCCTTTGGACATCTGTAATCTTCTTGACGGCCGTTTCAGCTTTCTTCATAGCCTCGTCTAACATGTCTGCAGAGATCTCACCATCCATCTGCAGGAGCGAGATCTCGCCTGAAGTAGGGATTACAGCCATCGGAATGTCTGCAACAGGTCCACCTTCATAAGCTTCCTCCTGGTAATCAAGGTCAACTACGATCTTATCATCAACCCTTCCGACAGCTACTGCTGAAACCAGATCCTTCATCTCCACGCCCGCATCCGCAAGCGCAAGCGAAGCTGCACAGATACCTGCACACCTGCTTCCTGCATCGGTCTGCGGGAGTTCTATGAATACATCAACTGCTGAATTCGGGAACTTGTCAAGCTCTACAACCGGACCGAGAGCCTTCTCAGTCACCATGGATATCTCTTTGGCTCTCCTGTTGGGTCCGGGTCTTACCCTGTCACCGCTGCCCGAGAAGGGCATCATGCTGTAATTGCATCTCAACAATCCTCTTTCAGGGTTCTTGAGGAACCGCGGGTACATGTCCCTCGGACCATAGACTGCAGCATAAGCTACAGTATCTCCCATCTTGAACATTGCTGAGCCCTGGGCTCTCCTTATTACCCCTACTTTAGCGTCCATCGGTCTGAGCTCATCAAAGCCTCTTCCGTCGAGTCTTTCCTTATACATTTTCCTCACCTTTCAAGAATTTCTGTATCTCGTCTGTCAGACCTGAGATATGTGAATTTTCTTCGATCTTCTTTATAGCTTCCACAGTCTTGATCTCATCCTTGGGTTCACCTTTTATCCAGATCACGCCGTTCTGGCCGACGACAACCTGACAGTTGGTTGACTCTTTAACCATGGAGATCATACTGCCATTCTTACCGATTATCCTCGGCACCTTATTCGGGTTGACCTCGATTATCCTTCCCGGCTCGAGTTTCTTCAAACCCGGGCCCTTGAGAGTAAGATCGATCAGGTTCTGGGAAGTCACATTGTAAATCTTCGCTACGATCCTGTCCCCGAAAGTGTAATATTTAGTCAGGTCAGCTCCTCTGCTTATGAAGCTGGAAGTAGCATCCTTCAGCGAAAGCATCGCACTATAAGCACAGGATGTGTCTATGATCCAACCGCTGTAAGTGACATCTTTCACTTTCCCTATTATTACATCTCCTTGTCTGGGCAGATAAGTTCCTGACACAGGGACAATCCTTAATGCCCTGCCGTCAAGCTTGGCTATGCCCATCTTGTTCGCCCTGATAGCATCCCCTTCTCTGTAGGTGCCATCTCCTGGCAGGTAGTCCATTCCGGTCGCTAACTGTTCACCGGGCGTGACCACCTGTTTGTTCTCTATACTTATTTCACTCATGTATCTCACCTTTCTTTACATTCAACATTACCGTGTGTTACGTCATTTATCTTCTCGTAAAACTCGTTTGTCATCCCTCCGGGAATCTCGCCTTTACAGGTCCAGCTTCCGTCGGAGTTCCATGTATCTTCTTTGACATCAAGATAGCTCTGTACAAGACTATAGCTCTTACCTGCGTATTGTGCAGGGAGAGTGACTTCAACCGTCTTCTTCTCGAACTTGATAGGCAGAAGAGGCTTGAGTTTCTTCAATATCGGCTGTACCTGCTCTTCAGCTGTCCTGTACTCGTCTATCCTGATCCTTGCCTCTTCAAAGGCATTCTCGATCCTGGTCATCGGATGAGGATAACCTGTCTTCGGATCCACAGAATTCTTATGGATCATATTGAGGACCTTGTTCCTCTTCTCATCCTTCATCTTTTTCCTGTACTCTGAAGTGAGCTGGATCTCGCCTTCCCTTATTATCTCCTTTATCGCTTCAAGGGTCTCATCAGTACCAAATACTTTCCTGAGCTCTTCCCTGGAGACCAGCTCTCCTTTCTGCGCATCGAAAAAGACGTCCTCTGACTGGACCATCTCTCTTACATCAATGTCTTTACCTTTCTTGAATTCCATCGCAAGGTCAGGGTCTATGGGCACCTCAAAGTGTGTGCCTCCTTTCTTCATCCTGGCCAGATTAAGATGTACTCTCTCAAAAGGTTGCGAAGACATCTTCATTTCACCTCTTCGTTTATCTTATCCATCTCTTCCTGATTCATCCTTTTAAACTTCTTCTCATCCTTCTTTATATATACACAGTCAAGCCTGTTGGAATCAAAATCCTCATCAAGAGATTTCTTAAGGGCTTTCATGGCTAGCTTTATACCATCATTCACCTTAAGGGAAGGTTTGTACTCGTCATGAAGTATCTTGTTTATCTTCTCTTCGCCTTCTCCTATGACAGCAGCCTTATACTCGAAATAAATGCCCGTAGGATCAGTGACAAAGAGCCTTGATTTGTCCTCATCAATGCCTCCAATGAGAAGACTCACTCCGAAAGGCCTTAATCCCCCTGACTGTGTGCATATCTGCTTTAAGTCACATACATTCTTCACCACACTGATAACATCAATCGGCGTATCGTAAGTGACCTTGTGCTGTTGCGATTTTGTCTGGGCCCTTTCTACCAGCACCCTTGCATCAGAGAGGATTCCTGAGGCTGTCGTGGCTATATGATCATCTATCTGGAAGATCTTCTCCACTGACTCCGGGACCACGAGAGAATCAACTATCCTCTTATCGGTCACGAGAACCACACCGTCCTTGCATGTAAGGCCTACTGCTGTTGATCCCTGTTTCACTGTCTTCTTTGCATATTCTACCTGGAGCAGCCTTCCGTCCGGGCTGAACATGGTTATTGCTCTGTCGTATCCCATCATCTGATGTTGCATCGGTTGTTGCATTATCTCACCTTTTTACCCTATCCAGGATCCCGCTGACCGCAAGAGTCCTGAAAAAGACTTTCCTATTGTTTATGTTCTTTATGAGCATCAGCGCCATCCTGAGATGATCAACATAATCCCTGTTGACCCTCACAATACCGCACCTATCCTTAAAATCTATAAAAATAACACCCATCCTTGAAGAACCCTCTATGCCCATGAACCTCCTTACCGAAGAAAGGACCGCTTTCTTCACCTCTTTTGCAGGAATATTCTCTGAAATCCTGAACTTGAGATACCTTTTCTTTTCTCTCAGACTTGGTGATATGGGTTTCATTGCCATAGAATAGAGCTCTCCTCTTTCTCTCTCTTCTAACAGGCAAGAGATTATCATTTATAAATATTGTGATTTTTTCTCGGCATAATATAAAAAAGAGCACCTGCTAATGCCAGAGGGATGAGGAAAGATATCAGAGAAGGCATCTCGACCCCTATAGCTGATTTTGACAGGACATTCACCGGATTGAAGAAGAAAAGCCCCGGAGTGATCGAAATGAACATGACTATGATGGAATAAACCAACTGCGTCCTCGTCTTGTTCCTCAGGAAGAGGGATAAAGAAGAAGCAACGGCGAATATGAAGAGAGAGAACACCAGTATATAAGAGAGCATAAGCAGGACTTCAGAAACAAGGATACCCTTCACTGTGATCAGGATCAACCACAGGAACACCTGGAGGAAAGTTATTATAAGAGCTGCAGCCACAGTCTCAAGGATAAATCTCCGTAAGGAAGTGGCTGTGAGCAATAACGACATGGTCCCGCTCTCTATCTCTTCAGATACATTATCTATTATCAGCGAACCTATAAGGAATATGGGCACAAGGAAT
The DNA here is from genome assembly GCA_051819665.1 of Nanobdellota archaeon. Taxonomy (GTDB): domain Archaea; phylum Nanobdellota; class Nanobdellia; order Woesearchaeales; family CAZZGN01; genus JBNJDG01. The sequence continues at coordinate 6,394 of JBNJDG010000021.1, read as the reverse complement.
AAGAAAGGTATGAGGAAACCGTAAAGCACCTCGAAAATATGTTCTGAGCCCTTGCTCCTGCCGCCATTGACAGACACCTGGCTGAGACGGATGGAAGGCTCATCGAAAAGCTGGTTCCGCCTCTCATCCTCGAATGATTCAAGCCTTTCCTTCATCACCGACATCACAACAGAGGATTTGAGCTTGGACTCGGGGAGATAGAGTTTCAATACAGAAGGGATAGGTCCTCTCACCTCGTCCACGACAGCGTCTGTTTTTCCTTCCCTGAACTCATCAAGCGCTTCGGTCTGAGAGGTATAATATGTTATGCTTGTCTTCTCGCCGGCAAGGTATTCTGAGAAAGCACCTTTTCCGATAACACCAATATTCACCTCATCCTCTATCATCGACTCAGGATTAAAGAAGACTCCTGTAAAATTGAGGATGACGGTCATCGAGAGCACGAGGAAGACCTGCAGAAGAAGCACGAAGACGAATGTCTTCTCTTTCAGCAGGTCGTTCATTATCTTTCTCAGGACGGGAAGCATCTATACCAGGCCCCCAGCCAGGAAATAATTGGCCGAAAAATGGAGTGCAGAGACCACTATAAGATTAAGCAGATAGGACCTCCTTCCCAGCTTGTATGTCATGAAAGAGAAGATCATCGACAGGACTATATGAAGGACCAAAGGGACGAACAGGCCGGAGAGGATTATAAGGGCATACTGTTTTATGAAGCCCTTTATCATTACCAGGAGAAGCAGTTTCTCCCCTATGAAGAAACCAAGACCCGCCAGAAATCCCAAGACAAGTGATCTTGCATTATTCATCCTGAACTTCCTCCTGGAGAGAACTGTATAGATCCCGAGAGACTTGAAGAATTCCTCGGTGAGAGCACCCAGGAGAAGAACCAATAGCATTACATCATTCGAGGAGATCAAAACCACAATAAGAAGGAGTTCTGTTAAGAAGACAAAAGGGATCATCCCCATCGAAGCCAAGAGGATATAGTAAGGCTTCCTGATGAAATTATCGAATGCATCTATTATCTTCGAAGGGAGGTTCTTATAGGTGAAAAGGTTCTCCCCCGTCATTATCTTAGAGCCGATGAAGAAGAAAAGAAGCGCAAGGAGCACCTGAGGGATGAAGGCAAAGAGGAAATGGCCGAGAGTAATGCTCTCACCCATGAGGATCTTCACTACAGCAGTCAGGGGCGAGGCCATGCTCGCTTCCGAGAAGCTTATCATGAAAGCAGGAACAAGAAGGAAAAGAGAATACATGGAGATGAAGAAAATGCCTGTGAAAGAGAGCTCCCTGAAACTCCTCGAGAGGACAGCCATGAAAAAGGAGATTGAATAATACACCAAAGTAATAGCAAGCAGGATAAGAACAAGATATAGAGATACCTTCTGCGTCCTTATGAGGGAGATGCCCAGAGATAGTATGAAGGCAAAGAGCATATGGGGGAGGGTCTTGCCCATGATAAGCTGATATTTCTTCACGGGGGCGGTAAGAAGCAAAAGCCCTTTCTTATTGACTTTCTCATCATATATCCTGTTGGAATAAGTAAGGCTCAGGAAAGTCAGGACAACTATTACACTAAGAGCCAGATAGACTGGTTTGAAAGGCAGCATCGGAGACAATTGAGAAGGGGTCTTCAGATCCTCATCAGGGGAAACAGCTTCCGATGACAGATTAACACCAGCAGAGGAATCCTGCACCTCCGTATCATTCTCTGAAGCTTCTCCTGCCCCGCTTCCTCCCAGACTGTCATTCTCTTCATTTTCATCTTTCTCATCTATACTTGTGCCACTGTCCTCTAAATCCTCAAGATCCACATTGTCCTCCTCACTATCATCTATCCTCACAAGCTCTGTCTTTATCATCACAGGAGAGGGTTTATCCTTATAGAGGATATTATTGTATCTTTTTATCGTGCTCAAAAGTGACTCAGTAGCGGCCTTAGATGCCAGGGTCTGTCTGTTCCTGATATAGACGCCTCTGCTGGTAAGGACCTTTATATCAGCCTCTTGAGAAGGCGCTTTCACCATCTTCCCGTTCATCTCAAAGAGGGGTTCCAGCCCGTCATAGTCAACAGAATAGAATCTGTTCTCGAAGAAGTCCCCGGACTGCAGGAAAAAGAAGAAGAACAGGAGTATAAGGATCATGGAAGGGATTATGAAAGCAAGGACTCTCTTATCAAAGACCTTGCCGGATCTCTTCAGTTCAAACGCCGCTATCCTGAGTATCTTTTTCATTTTGTCAGGTTCATAAAGATGTCCTGCAGTGACTTCTGCTCTGTATGTATGTCCAGTATCTCAAGCTCATGTTCCACTAGCCTCTTTACAAAACTATTGAGCTCTCTCGAATTGCTGAACCTTTTCTCTTTGATCATATCTCCCTTCCTGTATTTTACAGAATAATTCTTACCATACCTGCCCTTTATATTGTCCAGAATATCATCTATCACTATACTGCCTTTATCCATTATGATGACCCTATCAGAGACCATCTCAATATGCTGGAGGTTATGAGCAGTTATGATTATGAGCTTCCCCTGCTTACGCAGCTCTGTTATATAATTCAGGATGAAGTTTGTCGTAGAAGGATCCAGTCCTGAAGCCGGCTCGTCATATATCAAAATATCAGGATCATTGATCAACGACCTGGCGATGAGAAGTTTCCTCTTCATCCCCTTAGAAAGATTGCCTGTGTTCTTCCCCTTCTCGAGTTTCAACGAAGACAGGAGATAGTCTATCCTCTGTCTCGCAGCCTCTCTCTTCACACCATAGAGATCCGCAAAAAATTGCAGGTACTCTTCTGTCTTCATACCCTCATAGAGAGAATTCTCTTCAGGCATATAGCCAATATTGGATATATCTTTCCCTCCCAAGTCAATTGTGCCTTTAGTTGGCTTCACCAGACCTATCAGAGACTTTAAAGTGGTCGATTTGCCTGCTCCGTTGGGACCGATTATCGCGAGGACCTCACCCCTCCTGGCTGTGAAATCTATGCCCTTTACAGCCCTGAAATTACCATAATATTTCTCAAGAGACTTTATATGAATATCGATTGACACCACCCGTGTTGGCCACTATTAAGAAACTATATTTAAACTTTGCGGAAGAATAAAGAAGAATGGAGTCACCCGCATTGCTGCGGGCCTCCAACACCCCCCAACTTATATATACCCTATATCCGTGAATTCTGATATATAAATTTAACTAATACGGAAAGGCCGAAAGAATCTCTTCTTTTTCACAAAACTGTTCAGGTCCCTGTCTACCCTTTCTTTATCCTCGAACCTACCCTCTTCTTTCCTGAATGCAGGAGAATGGTGGACAGAGCGGTTCCCGGAAGAACTGAACTTATGCTTCTTATGCAGGAGCTCATGATACATGACAAAATCAATATACTGGTCAGGAGCATCTTTCAGAACACTGCTTATCAGGATAAGATCCTTGCCATATTCATAACTCCCCAGTTTCCTGTAAGTCCTGTTTCCCCATTTAATATTCGGCATATCTATGTCGAGATACTTATCCCTTATCCTGTTGAACGAATCAAGCAGCCTCCTCTCTGGCTTCTCTTTCTTCACTGCCACATGAACCCTCTTCAGAAAAGAATCATAGAGGTCTATATTATCAGTCTTCCTCTTCGTCCTGAAAAGCCTGTTATAGAGATTCTGTATTATCCCCTTCTGGATCTCACTGCTGACGTCCTCCCATTCCCTGCTCAATGAGACAAAGATCTTCCTGCCCTTTTTACGTATGTTTCCATTATAGGGGCTGAATTTCCCTGAATATTTTAGTTCAAAAGAATAAACTGGTTCTTTTTCCGGATAAAGGGCCCTATAGGCCTTCTCTGCCAGATTCATGTTGTATTTTCTTTCCTGAAACGGAGTATTGCCCCTATCCCGCCGATCTCTTTCAGCTGTATGCCTTCTCTCGTCTCTGTAGAGATTATGATCAGTTCACTGCCAACCTTTTCAGCATCCTTCTCAAGCTGCTCAGTATAGTTATCATCCAGCTCCTCAGATACCAGAAGTTTATCCACAGCACCTATACTGAGGGCATCATTGACATGATCCTTCCCGTATTCGACAAAACCGGGGTCTCTTGCAAGAAGATTGAAAAACTTTCCGAGAATCTCTTTCTCCTTCATCACCTCTTCCTGTGCCAGTACATCCTCACAGTTATCCACCAGTTCCTGCAGGCCGAATTTGCCGGTATAGGAAAGATCCTTCCTTGTTATGATCTTCTTCTTCAGTTCATTGGTGATATAATTTCCGTCTATGAAATCATGTTTTGTTGGTCCAGGGCCTCCGACGATTATGCCCTTTAGATCCTTGTTCTCAAGGAACTGGTCCTTGACCATCTCACCTATCTTATTGAAGAATTCCTTTGCCGCTCCCTCTCTCAGTCTCTCGAATCTTTGTGCAGACTGCCCGCCCGCTCTAGTCTTACCGGGCACATTGGAACTGGCCGAAGCAAGATGAACTATGCTCTTTCCTTTCAGATAAGCAATATCTGCATCCCTCCTGTCCATGACAACAAGACCATAAACCTCCTTGTCTTCAATCATATCAAGGAGAGGTTCAAGAACAAAGTCTTTGTCACACCTATATATTCTGGTTTTAAGCGGCATAGGGGGTTCGATGCTCCACACCTGGAGATCACTCTGACCTTCCCTCTGGGCAACATTCCCGGAGAATATAGCCAGACCATTAGGAGGGGTCTGTTTGAAAAGCTTGAGATGCTGGATCATCCTTTCCAGGGCACTGATGACATTCTTCCTGGTGGAAGAGGATTTTATATTTGCCGCAGTCCCCTGCTCCTCATTAAGATGAGAGAGGATCTTATTTATATCATAACCTGAAGGGATATATACAGATACAAGCTCTGTATTCCTCCCTTTATGCTGTTTCAGCTCCTTGAGGAATTTCTTTACCTTATACTTCTCTTGTTGAGCTATCGACATGTAGAACGGGGCTCCATCTTCATATTTAAACTTTGCTAAGAGGAACACTTGATTCCCTGGGAGACATTAACTTCAGAATTCCCTATGCCAACACCTTCTCCTTCACCGATGATTTCAGAGATATTAATCACATTACCTTCCTTATCCTCAAAGAAAATACAGAAGTCTCCATTTACACCCATGGACGATTTCAGGTCAGAATAATTCACATTCTGGAGATGCCTGAGCTTTTCCTTATCAACCTCATCCCCCTCGACTATAGAGAGCTCTTCTGAGGTAGTAAGCATCCTGGGTATCTTCTTGGAATCGGACTTGAGCTGTTCCGCATCATTCGTACCGAGATCCGAAGAGACCAAGAGCAGGAAAGCGCTCACAGCAGATATGAAAACTACAGCCGAAAGTACACTATCCATGGACCAGATCTGGGATTTTTTCCTCATAACTAATCTTTCTGAGACCTTCTGATTTAAAAAAGTTTTCATTTATTGACATATATGTGCTGAACCGTAATTATTGCACAGTTATAAATACTTGATGTGTATATCCTGTATTTTGGTGGGAGGAAGCCAAAATGAAAAAGAAAAAACCCACCAAATTAACACCAAAGCTTCGTAAATGGATAATCAAACAATGGCAACTGGGGATTACCCCAATAACAGATATTTCCAGAAGCCGTGGTGTTCCAAGAAGAACAATATATGAGCTTATAAAGAGATTCAAGAAACATGGAATAGACGGCCTTGAACCGAAGAAAAGAGGAAGAAAAAAAGAACCAATAAACAGTGCTTTTGAAGATATTGTCTTGCGACACTGGGCAGAATTGCCCAGAGGAAGCCACAAAATGTGGCTTGATTTGAAAAAACAGGGCTTTGGAGTCTCACAAAGGAAGATTCAAGAGATATACAACAAATACAAGATTAAAATGAACAAAAGAAAAAGACCGACACAAATCAAATTCGTGAAATACGAATGGCCAAAGCCAAACATGCTTTGGCATACTGATTGGACAGATTGTCCTTTTACTGGCAAAAAACTAATCGCATTCATAGATGATAATAGCAGATATATTGTCCATGCAGAGTATTTTGAGAATGCAACGACTCAAAATACCATTTTGGCATTTATGAATGCCATGGACAAGTATGGGATACCAGAAAATATTCTGACTGATCAGGGCTCAGTCTTCCATGAGAATGGGGCTTTCAGAGATTTTTGCGAAAAGAATGGAATTAAACATATCCTTGGAAGAGTAGGTCATCCTCAAACGAATGGGAAGATTGAAAGGTGGTTTGGAACGTACAAAATGGAGTTTCAACCACAAAGATGGACACTGGATCAGTTCGTTGGAATATACAATAATGTAAGATTACACCAAGGTATAGGATACAAAACACCGAAAGAAAAATATAGGTGTGCAATCAATTCGGTTTAGGTT
>JBNJDG010000020.1:0-17758 GCA_051819665.1 Nanobdellota archaeon | reverse complement strand
CGTTCAGAATGATAGAAAAAATTCAGTATTTTGTAAAGAAATAGCGGGGAGAGGATTTGAACCTCTGACCTCCGGGTTATGAGCCCGACGGGCACATACAGCGATCCCCTATAAAGGGACCGTTCCTGCCTGCCCCACCCCGCTATAATCAATTCGTTGGGGTGGGGCAACTCTTTATAAATCTTTTGGCAACCAACCCGAAACATATATAAAGGGTTGATTTCCCTCAAATCGAAAGCTGCCGGTGTGGCTCAGCCTGGTTAGAGCGCTAGACTCATAAGTTAATGAGTGATGAGGCACTTGCCGATGACTAAACTCATAGCGCAATTGGGCAATCTAGAGGTCGCGAGTTCAACTCTCGCCACCGGCACCTTTCTTTTTTTTAACTATCAACCCTTTGACCATAGAACCCGGAAGAAAACTTATCAATCAATTCAAAGAACTTTTGAACACGAAATCCGACTGTCAACTTCTCAATCACTGCAATTTTCCATGTATAGCGAAAGTATCAGCATCCACTGCCTTCACTTCCGCTATCTCACCCATCAGATGCCTACGGCAGGGCACGACAACCTGTTTATAAGAATGATTATGACCAACATACTCGTTGTTCTTACCTCTCTCCGTTATATAAACGGGTCCTTTCCAGCCTATCCATGATTCATTCTTCTCCCTCGCTATCTTATGATAGAGCTTTGTCATACTGGAGGATCTTGACTTGACAAGGCCGCCGTCGAGGGGTTTCAGCTTAGCTGCTCTCGTACCCTCCATCGGCCAGAACCTGGAGATGTTGAGCACGTCCGGCCTGATTTTCTTCACCAGCTCATAACTCTCCCTGAACTGCTCCTCTGATTCAGTAGGATAACCGCAGATGATATCTGTTGCTATCGTTATATCAGGTATCTCTTCTCTAAGGTGCCTTATTATGAACTTGAAATCCTCGACAGAATAATCCCTGCCCATATCCTTAAGGACCTCATTACTCCCGCTCTGGACAGGTATATGAAGGAAGGAATACATCTTCTCATTCTTCATGACCCAGGAGAACTCATCGAGGAAGCCAAGCAAAGGCTTCGGGTTGGCCATGCCCAGCCTGACCCTGAAAGAGCCGGGGATGCTGATTATCCTCTTGAGCAGGTTCACTATATTAGTCCCGATATCCTTGCCATATATCGATGTATCCTGCGAGGTTATCCACACCTCCAATACTCCGTCTCTTACAGCTCTCTTGACATGCCTGACAATATCCTCTTCCGGATAAGAGACAAGATCACCTTTTGCCAGCTTGGTCTTGCAGTAAGCGCAATTACCCATGCACCCTTCGCTTATCGGGACTATCTCCACAAGATAATTGTTCCTTACCTTAGGCTTGTTCAGTCTTGAAGCGCTCTCCCTGGTCAGGACCCTCAAAGCGCTTCCATTAAGTGTCTCCTCAACAACCTCCACTATCCTGTCTATATGCCCTAAACCGACGACAGAATGCTCACCGAGTATACTTAAGTCCTGCTCCGCCTGCGGGAGACAACCGGCGACGACTATCGGCTTCTCCATCTTCTCGAACTCCTTCAGGGTCCTCCTGAAAGTGCTTATAGTAGGTCCCTTAACAGCACATGAATTCAGGATTATGATATCAGAGCTTTCCGCATCATCAACGATAGTGAATCCGCTCTCTTTCAGACGGCCGGCCATTATCTCGGAATCGGCAACATTAGCTGAACAGCCCTGCGTGAAAAAATAGACTTTGCTCATAGGGCTTCACTCCGGAACCATTTTTAATAAATCTATCGGCCAAAATAAAAACATTTAAATATGAAAAAAGCTCTGAGCCCGTCGGTGTGCTTTAATGACAGAAGATATACAACTAGGAGGAAATATCCAACTCAGCGGCTTCTCCGATATGGAAGGGGGAGACATGATCATCGTTAAGAAGATAGTAGGTAACCATGTTAAGAGGATAAGCGAACTCGTGAATGATTTCCAGGATATAAAGATTAACAGAAAGTCTGTCCATGAGACCGAGGGTTCGGAAAAGCATGAGATAAAGATAACCCTCAATGCAGATAAACAGTTCAATGCTGAAGTCACCGAAAGGAACCTTTATATCGGCATAGACAAAGCTTTGAAGAAAGTTATCAACTCTATTCAATGATTCTATGGAAGACATCATAAGAAAGCTCGGGGAGCTCATTTCCCCGGCTGGAGAGAAAGAGATATATGTATCCTCTCTTCAGCCCAGAGCATCGATTAAGCCAACTGCCTACATTGACGGAGGCAACAATGAGATCTTCTCCAGCACGACTTTCAATCTCCAGCTCATAAGGGCTGCAGCCATTATTTTCTCAAAGAACAGGAGGTACAGGACAGTCAAAGAAGAAAGCCTATGCCTCATTACAGAAGAGGAAGGCATATGCACATGCGATTTCGACAATTTCAGCATAAGAGTTAAAGCCGGGCTTGAAAAGGGCGCCGATATAGCAAGGAGAATATATGAGATAAGGATAGCAGAAAAGCTTTCAGAAGAATTAGAACAAAGCTCTATGATAGTCATGGACGGCCCGATAACCTCTGAAATAGAAGAAGAGAATAAAGAGCTCGCTGACCTTAAGAAAAAAGTTTCTGAGAAGAAAATACTCCTGGCAGGCCTTATAAAAACACAAGGCAGTGTAAAAGAACTGCCCAAGATAAGGGTCCCGGAAGGGAGATGGTTCAAAGATGGACTTGTAAGGCTCCACCCGAGAAGCGAGTATATATTCAGGTATGAGATAAACGATAAGGAGAATACAGACATAAAGAAGGTCCTGGGAGTAATGGCCTCTAATTCAGATGACCCTGTCTTCTATGGTTACCCCTACGGGCTTATAAGTGCAGATAAGACAGCAAGGGTACCTGACGAGGATATAAAATACCGCCGTACAAAGATCATTAATGGCCTGGACAACAACAAGCTGAAACCATTCATCAAAGCTGTTGATGCACATGAGAAACTGGATTCAATTTAGAAACATTTAAATATTACAATATGACATTCGATTCAGGAGGATATAAGATGAAAAAATTTTTCAACAAAATCAGGGGCTCACTTAAGAACGAAGAGACAAACAAAGAGACTAACAAGGGCGAAGAAGAATACGTAGAGCTTGATACAGCTTCCAGCGAAGAATCTGACCAGAACGTCACTGTAAGACCGTATGTTCTGGAAGACTTCTCGGAGGTTAAGCAGATCCTTGACACCCTGAGGAAGGGAGACACAATCGCTCTAATAAACATCAAACCTCTGAAGGACAAGGACCTTGTTGAGCTGAAAAGATCCATCAATAAGCTCAAGAAAACATGTAATGCCATAGATGGCGACATCGCAGGCTTCGGTGATGATTACATAGTTGTAGTCCCGAGCTTCGCGAAGATCCACAGGGGCAAGGACATGAAAGAGCAGATTGATGTGGACGAGAAGGACGAATAAAGTATATTTTTAATAACCATAAACTATTTATATTGTTTTGATGGGTTTTTCTCTTATGGCAGACGACGCCGAAATACTGGAAGGACAGAAATGCCCGATATGCGGGAAGGACACTTTGACCCTTACACAGAAGGAACAGGAAGTTCCTTACTTCGGTAAGTTGCTACTCTTTTCTATGACCTGTACCAGTTGCAAGTATCATAAGGCAGATGTTGAGGCTGTGGAAAAAGGAGAACCGAGCAAGTATACGCTCGAAGTGGATTCTGAAGAGGACCTCAAAGCGAGGGTGATCAAATCCTCCGAAGCCACCGTCAAGATCCCGAGGATCTCCTCCATATCACCAGGAGCTTCCTCCAATGGATACATTACTAATGTAGAGGGCATCCTTAACCGAATAAAGCATCAGGTGGAGACCCTCAAGGAGACCGAAGAGGACCCTGCCAAGAAGAAAAAGGCCAAGAACATGCTTAAGAAGCTCCAGAAGGTCATGTGGGGAAGCGAGAAGACAAAAATCATAATAGAAGACCCGAGCGGGAATTCCTCGATAATCTCAGATAAGGCAGAAAAGAAGAAACTATGAATAGAAATTCTTGGTATTCTTCTCTCTATTATTCCTGTCCTTTATCATCGGCAGGATAGTATTCCTGAAATAATCCCTGACTGCACCTATCTCATGCCTCTGGAAACCTATGAGTACATTGACATCATCGGTCATCTTTCCAGAAAGGCCGTATCCTTTATTATTCATCGGCATAAGACTCTGGACATAAAGGAGCTCCTGTTGAGCTGCGCATGTTACTATATCCTCTTCAGTTTGAGAATTCTTCTCTAAACTGTTCTCTCTCGTACTCTGTCTCTTGAGGAAATATGACTGTGAAGAATGTATCGCACTCGCTTTCCTTGAAGACCTGAAATAACTCTTCTTCGGGTTTACAGAAGCAGCTGTAAGGTTAATTATCTCTCTTTTAGGTACAAGTGCAAAATCCGGATCGGTCTTATCAATATCCCTGTACCTCACCCCCTGGGATTTAGCGAATGACCTGTCCTCCTTTACCTCATCAAGCCATCTGCTCTGGATGTACTTAGCAAGGACAGTATCCTGCCCTCCCGGGATGAAATGAGAAGTGCCTTTCTCGACTGTGTCAACGAAATCCGCCAGATAAGCACCCACAAGAAGACCGTTATACCACCTGCTGTCTTTCTCACTTCCATCATCATCTATCATGGATGCTGACATTATAGCTATATCATCGGAAACCCCGCGGCCATTCACATAACGATAGAACTGGCTCGAGATATTATCTGAACCTGAGATGTCCTTGCCCTGTAAGAGAATATCACCCCATGAAGAGACATCATGATCAACCCCCGGGAATCCTTTAAATATGCCCACCTTATAAAACAGATCTTCCCTCCTTTCAGGACTCAGGGAAGCAAGAACATCATCATCATAGCTATTATGGGAGAGCTCATCAAGACTTATCCCAAACCTCTTAAGCTTATCAATATCAACAAGCTTGGATTCTCCACCACCCACATTACCTTCCTTTAAGTATTCATCATCAACAACAGATCTAATGTTGGGATACTCATCAAAATGACCACCATAGAAATATCCCTTGAGCAAAGCCTTCTTGTCAACATCAAGGCCCTTAAGGAAAGGTATCCCGAGAAGAGCACCCTTCTCAGAATCAAGTGACATATACCTGCCCTTGCTTACCGCAGACTCGAGTAAAGAAGCAACATTACCTATAAGCCCCTGGCTCTCTTTAAGATAATCCTCACCCTTATCATAGAAAGGATCATCCATCACATCGGAAAAACTGCCTATATTCCGGAGGATATCCTCTAGTCTCGTATTGGGCTTCGGGTCAGATTTACCATTCTTCCTGAAAGAAGTATGGCCATGAACCGCATGACCTTCAACTATCCTCAGGAGAAGATTGGGCTCAAGCCTTTCAGAGACAAGCTCCCTGTCAAGGACTGAGAGGTCCTGTCTTATAAGCTCGTCCTCAGCTACGCCACTGTCCCATTTTCTCCTATTATAGCCTTCTGCTACACCACTGTTCTTCATCTCAAGATAAGATATGAGAATATCATCAGGCACAGAATTTATGTCACCTTCAAGGACAGAATCATCATAACCTTCCCTGAACACGATGGTCCTGAATAATGAATAATCATCTATGTTATCACATACTCTGTTCAGAGTGAGCTTATCTATTTCAGACACCCCTTATCATAAAAAGTCACTTTATACACTTCAGGATTCTGCTTGTCATTGAACAGATTGAAATACACTACTCTGGGAAGCATCCCTTCCTTCACCATACCGGCTTTTCTGGACCTTAACTTCGAAAGATGCTTATTAAGCTTATATTCCCTCTCCTGCCGGTCATGAAGCTTTGTATCCTTTACCTGCAATTCCTCATCTATCTGGGATATCTCGAAATTCTTAAGTTTGATTCCCTCATTATAAAAATTAGAATAATGATACTCACCCTCATTAAAATATTGATTGTATATCCTTTCTACATCCTGATCAATCTCCTCACGCTTTTCCTGAAGCTCCCCAATCTCAGAATTCAACCTTTGTTTCCTCTTAGGGCTTGTATAGTCCTTTTCCTTTTCAAAGTTTTTTCCCCGGATTGCACTGTCTATCCTTTCCAGTCTTCCTGCCTTTACATATCTTTTCCATTTCTCTAACCTTTCATTATTTGCACAGATCCGGGCATAAAAGGTCTCATCAGCATTCTTTATCTCTTCTCTGTCACGGACAAGCTTATATATCTCTGCAGGAAAACTCTTAAATCCTTCCTCAGGTGTATAGGAAACCTGCTTATCTCCCCTCCCCCAGATGAGTCCGAATACAACATGTATGGGATAAGGAGGGATAATCCCTTTGGAAAGATTATTCTTGGCATTCCTTATATCAGTCTTGAACTCTGATTGGGAAGATTTCTCTATCATGTAATTGTACGAATCTATATTCCCTTCTCCTATCTTCGGCCAGAAATCCGAAAAATCGATATTATCAAGGCCAAACAGGGAATTGGAATAATCCTTTATATAATCATCGAGTGTTTCCTTTCCGACAGACCATCTGCCAGAACCTTCACTCTTCCCGTCTTCCATCAGGAAGCCGTTTGCAAAGGTTATGCTCTTATCAGGAAGACTTTTCTCAACCCTCTTGAGGAACTGGTCAAGGTAATCCCACCCTGAAGCGAGATTGGCAAGATTATAAGCGCTTGTCTGGCCGGCAATCTGCGATGAAGAAAGATAATGGCTCTTGAGATCAACGGGTCTTATCTCAACTTCACCATCCACGCTTATCTTTATGAAATCCGGTCTCTTTATGAATTTCTTTCCATTTTTTATCTTAGAATCTATAGGATCAAGGGGGAGAAAATATTCCTCTCCCTCTTTAAGGGAAAGATCAGACCTCTCTACATAAAAATCATAATCTGAACCGTCATTGACCGGCTGTATGATACCCGCATGAGGATTTTCCTCAAGTATCTTCTCCATCTGCTCTTTTTCATGATTCTTTAAATTCTTTGCTTCCGGACCCAGATCCACTCTCATCTTTCAGGCACCCCGAAATCAGATTCCGCCGCATATTTGATGAAATCATCCAGACGTTCATACCTTCCTGAAGCCGCCTCTTTATGTCCTCCGCCTGAATTTGCTAACCCTAAAGCTGCATGTTTGGAGAAGAGCCCGCCAAGATCAACATCACCATGACCCGGAAATTGGTTCACTCTTCCCGATACCTTGACATCGCCTTTGTTCCCTTTAGTGTATGAAGTGAACAGGACACCATAATTATCGGGAAGATACCTTCCTTTAGCGATAAGACCTCCGCACTTGCCGATCATGCTCTCCACATTCACCGGAAGATCTATAAAGTCCATGTTAAGATGATAAACTCCCTCGCTTATCTCTTCAAGGCCCTCTCCCCATAGCTTATCCTCCACCTGGCCCATCATTTCACTTATAGTTCCCCTGTAACTTGCATGGATCTCCTTGATCTTATCGAGCTCATAACTTACATCCTCTCCTCTTAGCTCCTTAGAGACAGTATTGAGGAAAAGTTCCCCGTGACCCAGACTGGAGAGGGCAGTCATAAGATTGGCCAGCTCGGATACTGAATTCCCGTTTACCAATCCAAACTTGGAATTCACCGCATACTGGGGCTCTTTGAGCATAGAAAGATAATCATCTCTTTTTGCAGGATCAGAGAAAGCGATGACATTATCCTTGTACATCTTGTATAATGAACCCTTATCCTTTATATCACATTGGTGATCCGGTTCTGAAAGTCCATTCCTTCCAAGTTCAGCATTAGCCGACTTCGTCCTGACCTCATTCGCTTTATAATCATCCCTGTAATCATCGAAGCGGTCAAGCCCGAAATCATCATCGGTATGATACATATTCGCGACAAGCTTCTCTTCCTTCTTATCAAAAGCTACCTTGAACTTAAGCTCTTCATAAGAATCCTCTACCTTCTTCCCTTTGAACTCATCACCTAAAACGGATCTGAGCTCCTTCTCTGAGGGAAGCCTGTACCTAAGGTTGAAGGGCACTTCGCTCTCGGCAAGGACACTGGATAATGGCTTAGTGAAATAACCGAAGAAAGGCAGAGGTAGTTCATTTATTACCTTCCTCTTCTCCAGCTCATCATAGACAGCTTTATTATTACCTTCATTTCCCTGCATATCAGCCTTTGCTCCTGAAATACCGAGAACGTGCATCAGATTGAGCTCATCCCTTATATTATCCGAAACATCTACCTGATCAGCCAGAGAATCTATATATATCGAAGAGAGCAGAGAGGCCGAAAGCTCCTTGCCACCATCTATACCGTGCTTATCAGGATTGATAATCTTTGTATCCCCCTCTTTGAACTCGTGATGGTCTATGATCAATGAATCAATATTGTACTTATCCAGCATCTCCGGTTCGAGGGTGCCGAGATCAGCGAAGACATAGCTGTTATGCCCGTCAACTATATCCTTAAGGTTCCGGGAAGATATATCCATCACTCTCGTGGAATCAATCTTATCAGGGAATCCCTCTGTAGTGGGCCTGCCTATCTGATCCAGGATAACCTCCCTACCTGCCTTGTTTATAGCCTCAGAAGCAAGACCATCAGCATCTGCAAGATGAGAGATTATCTTCATGGTCAAAGGACTGCTATAATCATAGAAACCTTGAGATTCCACGGAGGCACACCCCTTTATGTCAGAATATAACTCTTCGTGCAAACCCCCCGATCGCATAATATAGCTTCAAATAAGCTCCTTTATATATTTTTCCAATAAATACCACTTAACAGGAATAAATAAATATATTGTAAAAAATAATCATTTTAGTTCATCAACCTTATCGACCTTCTCCCACGGGAACTTCACCCTGCCGAAATGACCGTATGATGAGGTCTCCCTGAAGATAGGCCTCTTGAGCCCGAAATGTTCTATGATCCCCTCCGGCTTCAGCGGGAAGACCTTCCTTACCTTCTTGACGAGCTCTTCATTAGAGATCTGTCCTGTCCCGAACGTATCGACCATCACCGATATCGGCTCTGCAACACCAATAGCATAGGACAGCTGGACCTCACACTTAGACGCAAGACCTGCCGCAACAAGATTCTTGGCTATGTACCTCGCAGCATAAGCACCGCTCCTGTCGACCTTTGACGGGTCCTTACCTGAAAATGCACCGCCTCCATGACGACCCATGCCTCCGTAAGTGTCAACGATGATCTTCCTTCCCGTAAGACCGGCATCAGCCACAGGACCGCCTGTTACGAACTTACCCGTCGGATTAACATAGAACTCCGTATCATCAGAGAGCCAGTCTCCACAGGCTTCTTTGATGACCTTCTCGATAATATCCTCCCTGATCCTCTCCTGCGTGACACAATCCTTATGATGGCATGAGACAACCACTGTAGTTACTTTCTGTGGCTTACCATCAACATACCTCACTGAGACCTGGCTCTTTCCGTCAGGGAATAGATAATCAAGTATCCTCTCCTTCCTCACCTGAGAGAGCCTCTCCGTGATCTTATGAGCAAGGTTTATCGGAAGGGGCATATAATCCTCAGTCTCATCTGTAGCATAACCGAACATCATTCCCTGATCTCCTGCTCCCTGCTCTTCATCATCAACACCCTGCGCGATGTCATTACTCTGCTCTGATATGGAAGTGAGGACACCGCAATTATCTCCGTTGAAGCCCACAACACCATTATCATAACCAATTTCCTTTATAGTCTGTCTCGTGATATCCTGGATGTCCACATAAGAATTCGTGGTCAGCTCACCTGCAACCACGAGAAAACCTGTCTTTGCCATAGTCTCGATAGCAACCCTGCTCTCCGGATCTTTCTCAAGAACCTTATCAAGTATTGCATCACTCACCTGATCACACACCTTATCCGGATGTCCCTCTGTTACACTCTCGCTTGTAAATATGAATTCTGACATGCTGTTATCACCTGAAAGCCCCTTTAAAATAATGATTTAAATAATTTGCTGGTATAAATATTCCTATAAGAATAAAACCAAAATAACTCTTAACAATCGAAAAGGTTTTATATGAGAAGGGAAAGGAAAAAGATATGAAAAAGATACTAGTAGTAGACGACAACCCGGACATCAGATTCTCGATAACAGCAGGACTGGAAGGGCCTTATGAATTCCAGGAAGCCACAGACGGAAAGAAAGCTCTGGAACTTGCGAAGAAAGAGGAGCCGGACGGCATAATCCTCGACATCCTTATGCCCAAGATGGACGGCTGGGAATTCATCCAGGAATTCAGGAAAGAAAACACTAAGACTCCTATAATCATCCTCACTGCAAGCACGGACAGCAAGACGAGGAAGAAGAGCAATGTCACAGGCGAGCTTTCCCTCGAAAAGCCTTTTGAGATGGAAAATCTTAAGAAGTTGGTGGATGAGAACTTCTGAGTGCTATATACCAAAATTTTATAAACCTCTCTGCATAAGAAAGTACCATCCTGAGAGGTGTCGAGCATAAAACACGACGATTATGTGTCTGAGCTTAAGGAGAGGATCTCTTACAACTACGATACCGTTTCTACTCATGTTCCCTTCAGCATCTCAAGGAAAAGCGAAGGGGAGATAGATATAGTGGCCGAGAAGGACAAAGAGCTTGATCTGTATGAAGTCAAATGCTCGCGCCGCATCACGAAGGCGAAAAAGCAACTGAAGAGAGCCAGGAAACTTCTGGGCAGAAAAGGAAGAAGTTATTTCTACTGCGGGAATTCCGGTGCATTGATCCCATTAACGGAATAAAATGAAAACATATAAATAATATAGTTGGTTACTTATTAACATGGCAAAATACAAGATTTCCTTTGACAGGAACGGATGCATCGGCTGCGGAGCATGTGCCTCCATAAACGAAGAATTCTGGGAGATGAGCAGTGACGGCAAATCAAATCTTATAAAATCGAAGAACAAGGAGGATGGCAGCCAGGAAAAAGAGATCGAAGAGAAGGATCTCGCCCCGAACAAGGAAGCCGCAGAAAGCTGTCCCGTGAATGTAATCCACATCAAGGATCTTGAGTCAGACGAGAAAATAATATAAGAGGTGATTCCCGTGAAGATCGCATTCTTCGGGGTGAAAGACTGGGAGAAGGAATACTTCTCCGAGAATATCAAAGGCCATGAGCTGATTTTCTTTGAGGACAATTTCAAAGAGGAATACTGCGGTGATTACGACATTATCTCCGTATTCATATACTGCAACATAACAAAGGAGATGCTTGACAAGCTACCCAATCTCAAGCTAATAGCTACTAGATCCACTGGCTTCGACCATATAGATCTGGAAGAAGTCAAGAAGAGAGGTATAACTGTAACCAACGTGCCTTCTTACGGCGAGAACACTGTGGCAGAGCATACTTTCGCCCTGATCCTCAACCTCGCCAGGAATGTCCATAAATCCTACATGAGGACCATCAACGATGATTTCTCTATTGAAGGGCTTGAAGGCTTCGACCTGAAAGGGAAGACCCTCGGAGTGATAGGAGCAGGGCATATAGGCATGCATGTGATCAAGATGGCCAAAGGATTCGGGATGAATGTGCTGGCATTCGACATGCACCATAACGAGTTCCTTTCTGAGGTATTAGGTTTTGAATATGCTGACCTTGACACCGTCCTCGGCTCGTCAGATATAATAAGCGTCCATGCGCCCCATAATGACCACACGCATCATATGATAAACAAAGAGAGCATAGATAAGATGAAGGAAGGCGCTCTCCTCATAAACACGAGCAGGGGAGGCCTGGTTGATACTAACGCTCTGATGGAAGCCCTCGATAATGGTAAGATAGGGGGAGCCGGCCTTGACGTCATAGAAGGGGAAGAGCTGATAAAAGAAGAGAAAGAGCTGCTCCATAAGGATTCAGAACCGGAGAATTACAAGACAGTGATGAGGGATCATATGATATTCAAGAGGGAGAATGTCGTCTTCACTCCCCACAATGGTTTCAACAGCAGGGAAGCCAAGAAAAGGATCATCGACACGACCACAAAAAACATAAACTCTTTCCTTCAGGACGGGAAGATGGATAAGGTAGTATGAGGGTCAAGGATATCAAGGAGGAAGCAAGGGATGTGAGGACTTTCACTCTCGACATTCCCCCTGAATTCAAGCCAGGTCAGCATATCCTGCTTACAAAAGATGGTATAAGCAGACCTTATTCGATCTCTTCCTCGCCGACTGAGAACGAGACGAGGATCACCGTGAAGAGATACGATGACGGAGAACTCACACCCAGATTATTTGACCTTGAAGAAGGCCAGGAGATTGAGGTTGAAGGTCCGTTAGGAAACCCTTTCAGGGAGAGGCAGAGGATAACTTTCGTCTGTGCCGGCACAGGTATAACGCCTGCAAGGAGCATGCTAAAGTATGTTCTTGATAAAAAGCTTAACATAAAGATCGATCTTTTCTACATCTCGAGATATAAAGAGGACATAATCTTCCATGACGAGCTCCTTGAAGCTGAGAAGAAAGATAATGTAAGGCTGTTCCTTTCCCTGACAAGACCAGAGGAAGAGTGGGACAGGCTGAAAGGCAGGATCACAGCAGGTTATGTGAAACAGAGATCACCCAATTCCACTTACTTCGTCTACGGACCTCCGCAGATGGTAGCCGAGATGAAACAGAAGCTAGGTGCTTCAGGAGAGGAGAGACCATGAGATTCGGAACGGCAGGCATACCCATAAACACCAGGAAGCCGTCTACAGAGAACGGCATAAGGGAAGTCAACAGATTAGGTCTTGAGTGCATGGAGCTTGAGTTCGTCTACAGCGTGAATGTCTCCCAGGAAAGAGCCAAAGAAGTTAAGAGGCTTGCCAGGGAGAACGATGTAAAGCTATCTGCCCACGGCTCTTATTACATAAACCTGAATGCTAAAGAGAATCACAAGATCGGTGCATCTAAAAAGAGGATAAGCGATGCTGCAAGAAGGCTTGATGATTGCGGAGGGGACAATGTTGTCTTCCATCCGGGATTTTATCTCAAACAGGATCCGGAGAAAGTCTATGAGAATGTAAGGGAAAGGCTGAAAGAATTGAGGAAGAAACTTGATGATGAAGGCTGCAAAGTTATGTTAAGACCGGAGACAACGGGAAAGAGAAGCCAGTTCGGCTCACTTAAAGAGCTGCTCAGGATCTCTGAAGATACAGAAGGCGTAATGCCATGTATTGATTTCTCCCATCTCCATGCCAGAACATCAAAGATGAACTCCCTCGAGGAATTCAGGGATATATTCTCAGAAGTGGAAAAACATCTTGGTAAGGAGGGTCTCAAGAACATACACGGGCATATCTCTGGAATAAATTATTCTGAGAAGGGCGAGAGGAACCACCTCATCCTTCAGGAATCCGATATGAACTACAAAGAACTTCTTAGAACTATGAAGGAATTCAACTGCAAAGGGAATGTGATCTGTGAAAGCCCGAATATAGAAGAGGACTCCCTTCTTATGCAGAAATATTACAGGAGCCTGTAAAGGTATTCCGAAAAGAATAAATAAACCCCTCCTATTATTAATATTATGAACCCATCGGATGTTAAAAGGATAAGGAAAAGATTAGGCATAACCCAGTCCAGGCTCTCTAAAGAATCCTCTGTCTCCCAGTCGCTCATAGCGAAGATAGAGGCAGGCAGCATAGATCCTTCATTCTCGAGTGTAGAGAGCATATTCTCGGCTTTCGAAAGGCTCTCAAAAAAGAACATGCCCTCCGCAAAGGATATGATGAGGAAGAAACTCATAACAGTTGATGAAGGTAAGAAGGTAAGTGAAGCGATAAAGCTCATGAAGAAGCATAACATCTCACAAGTTCCTGTGGTTAAGGATGGTATGATCACTGGAGTGATCTCTGAAAGCACTATCCTCAACTCGTTCATCGAAGGCAAGGAAGGCTTGGTTGTCAGGGATGTGATGAAAGACGCCCCACCGATAATAGCGAAAGACACATCGATGGATGTGATATCCAGTCTGCTAAGGTATTTCCAGCTGGTCATAATCGCGGAGAAAGGAAAGCCTAAGGGGATAATCACAAAGGCAGATCTTATCGAGAATATCTACTGAAGATCCTTCACCTTACCGAAAGGATATATCTTGTCCTCCACCGCATAAACCTGGAAGTTGTCCAGATCCTTTATATACGGGCTCATTATCTTCTCCGAGAGTATATCCGAGCCGGTAGTGGAAGGGTTGAAGGACGGGAGGACGATAAGATCGTATCTATTGTATCTTCCCTTGAGGAAACATTTGAACTTCTCGACCCTTTCCATCTTCCTCAGAGCCAGGGCCGGATGCTCATGGCCTATCACGATAGTCTTCGCCTCTTCAGGTATAGGCTTTTCCTTATCACCGTGTGTAAGGAATATACTGCCGAGGAGGAGCTCTTTTTTTATCTCGAGCTTCCTCTTCCTCGCAATAGGCTCGAAGATATTATCATGATTCCCTTCTATAAGTATCAGCTCTTCAGAATTCTTCTCGAGGAAATCTATCATGTCCAGGGATTCCTTCCATTCTTCCCTTGAGATCCTGCCGAACTCGTGCTTGAAATCGCCGTTTATGATTATCTTCGATGGTTTTACCAGCTTTATTATCTTCTTCAGGCGTTCCTTCATGTCCTTCAGCTGGAACTTCGGGACGAAGATTCCTGCCGAGAGCATCTGGCCTTCATAACCGAGCTGGAGATCTGTGATCACTAAAGCATCATGTTCCTTAAGGTAAAGCCCTATATCCACGATGAACATTTTCGGAAGGATCTCCATCTTATCCAGAAGGATTTGTTATGATTTAAAGCTTTTGCCTTACCCGCTACACCGGGATTTTTCTCTTGTAGTGGGTAAAATTTATAAAACCGTAGATCTTACACACCTCCATGGTCTATATCTATAAGAAAACAGTAGGAAATAAAGCATATTATTACCTGAGGATCTCTGAAAGAAAAGGGAGAAGGGTCATCTCAAAAGATATAGCCTATCTTGGCGATTCTATAGATAAAGTGAAAAAAGAACTGGATAATCTCCCCCAATACAAGGACCAGATAAGAAAATCATACAGCAACATACACAAGTTTCTTGAGTCGGATTATTATAATGAAAAGATAAAAGAGCAGAAGCTGAAGAAAGACCCATATCTTTTGGATAAGAAAGATGGGATAGAGGCATGCAGGCTCCATTTCAATAATGTATTCGATAAGGAGGATGAGCTTACGAAGAAAGAGACATTGGACAAATTCATAATCGAGTTCTCCTTTAACTCTACATCGATAGAAGGGAACACGATCACGCTCGATGAGGCGAAAAATCTCTTTGAAGAAGGTAAGACTCCGAAAAACAAGACACTGAGGGAAGTGTATGACCTGCAGAACCAGAAAGAGGTATTCTTCAACATACTCGAATCGGGAAAGAAGATGAGCCATAGGTATATCAAAGACATACATAAAAAACTGATGGCGGGGATCGACAGAAGAACCGGTTACAGGACAAGAGATATAAAAGTATTAAAAGCGCGCTTCAAATCCACACCTGCACCATATGTTAAGACAGACATGGACATGCTCCTGGATTGGTATAAGAAGAATAAGAAAAGGCTCCACCCATTCGTGTTGGCAGTAGGTTTCCACCATAAATTCGAGAAGATACATCCATTCATGGACGGCAATGGAAGGACCGGCAGGATGCTGATGAACCATATACTCCTGAAAAACAATTATCCCCCCATTATTATTAAGAACAAGTACAGGAAAGAATATCTTGATTCCCTGAGAGAGGCTGATAATTCCAGACTGGACGAGATGAAAAAGGAAGATTATGAGAGACTTATCGATTTTACTGCCAATGATTTTATCTCAGTCTACTGGGGCATTTTCCTTTAGCTCTTACCCACTACATCGGGATTTTTCTCTTGTAGTGGGTAAAATAGTGTATTTTCGGAATGTACACCTATTTCTTCACATAGAACATCGTATAATTCCTGAAGTCAATCTCTGACTGGCCGTCCGTAAGGACATAATTTATATCATCATCCTTGTATATCTTCTGGTCGATTGGATTCTCTTCAAAATACTCAAGAGGTATCATCTCCTCTTCTTTTATCTTCTTCACATGATCATGAAGCGTCAGGAAACTGACAGCATGACTCTGCCTGTAATCGTTTATGATCTTCACATCGTTCTTCCTCTCGAACCTGTGGCTGGCCTGAAGCCTGAAATCCGTGGTCTCCCTCGTGAACATCACATCAGCATCAGCGATGCCTTTCTTCTCAAAATCGAGAGCTATCTCATCGGGGAAATTATCGAATACCCTCGGTGATTCTTCCATTATATAATCCTCGAACTTCTTCTTGTAATGGTCGATGGGCTTAAGCTCTGTTATATTGCCTGACTTGAGGATTATGCATTTCTCGAGATCAGTATATCTCCTGTTCATATAATCCCTGACATTGAAATTCTCGACCGAACTTTCCTCACCATTTCCTGTCAATGCGAGAACGGTGAAAAGAATGAGAGCAAATAGGACCACGAGTACGAGGAAGATCGTCACTTGTGATCTCTTAGTCATTATAGCACACCCTCCTGTCCACCCAGTCCATATAGAGCCTTCTTATCCTTGACACTTTCTCATAATCCGGGCTCTCCCTTGCAACTATCTCTGTCGTCGAATCGCTTAATGTCTGTTCCCTCTGGAGTAATTTCCTTTCTTTGAATTCTAACTTTGGTTCTCCCCTTGCCTTGTAAAATCCATTTATTGCGAAAGGTCCGTTATTCTCTGTAATGTCTGCGTAAGTTGTTAATTTTGGTTCACATCTCTCTTCCAAGTATAATTCGTTCTGGTTTATTATCAGGGCCTTACCTTCACCACAACTTTGGTTGTAGGTGATGTTTTTTACCCTTACATTGTTATTGTCTAATGTTATGTTTATGTTTCCGTTGTTCATCTGCACTACATCATAGAACTTATCATCCTTCCTCTCTATCGCTGAGAAGATCCTGTTCTTGTATTCTTTTGAATCAACAAGCATATTGAAATTGATTTTTCTGAATGTGAACGGTTCGTTGACGATTAATTCATGTTCTATCATCGATACGTAAGGCTCTTCATCTGTCCTGTAATTCGGCTTATCAATGTTCAGTTTCAAATCTCCCTTGATACGGAAGCTCTGCGCGAAGGTCTTGTCTGCCAGGTATGAATCAGAGAAGTCTATCCACTCTTCCTGTTCTGATCTCCTTGCTATCGAATCCTCATCATAGAAGCTGGAGAAATGATAACTTGGTTGTTGATGGTAGAGATATTCATAATAACCGTCGAATTCCGCATAGATGAGGCCGTTGTCAAGGCTGAGCTTGTAACGTACATTATCTCCTTTTACCTTCTCTGTATACTCAGGGATCTTATTTATATCATGTTTCCCTTCTTTCGCTTTGACTTCATAACCGGGAGCTTTCGGCTTGAAGGAGACTTCTTTTGAGTCTGTCTCGACGAGATTGCCTAGCTTTACTTCGGTTTTGTCGTTCTTGAAATTTATTTTATCATCTGTTACTGTTATCTCTGATGTGCTGTCTTCCTCACCTGAAATCTCAAACTCTGAGTCTTTGGTTGTGAGATCATTCTTATCGCTTACACCATCATCGTCAGAGTCTTTCTTGTTAGGATCAAGATTGAGTTGCTGTTCTATACTGTCAGGGACATCATCTCCGTCAGAGTCTTTTAACTCACCTGATTCGATCTTGTCCTT
>JBNJDG010000019.1:0-18323 GCA_051819665.1 Nanobdellota archaeon | reverse complement strand
TCAGTTGATCTAAAATTTTATGAGGAAAAATTAGGGAAAAAAATAAATCTTTTATTTGAACCTGATATAAATGATCTTTCCGATAAACTTAGGAATAATATAATAAATGGTGTTTTACTATATGGTTTTATTAAGGTGGAATGATGGCAAACAAGATGGGCTGGAGGGAATGTATAGAGAAAGGCATAATAAAGAAGACTTTGCCTGACATTGAAAGATCAGAGCACATGGTTTCTGTAGCGGACCTACGTCTTGAGTTTTGGGATAAGGATGTTCAGGATAAATTCGTCTCTTTGAAAGTAGAAGCCTATTATGACATTATCAAAGAGTTAATATTTGCACATCTCTATAAAGCAGGTTATAATTGTACAAATCACTTATGCCTTATATCTTATCTCGAAGAGAATATGGTTGACTTTGAATTTGAGATACAAAAAAATAAATGAACTTAGAAAGGTAAGGAACGAGATTAATTATAGGGGTTATAATGTGAGTAAGGATTATCTTCTTCGGAATGAACTTGAATTTTAAGGAATAATAAAAAGCTTGAAAGAGAGATTATAAGAAATATCTACCCTCGCGGTAAGACAAAATCTTTTTAAACAGGAAGATAAATTTTCATCTTAATGTCCAATCATAAGAGGATCATACAATACCTTCGTAAACATCACAAGAAACACGGCTTACATGTTCTTATAGATGATCTCCTGAAGATGGGTTATGGGGAGGAAGAGGTGAAGAGGGCAGTAAATCATCTTACCTCGGTAGGCATGAAGAATCCATTCGCTATATTTTTCAGGGCGAATTTCCTCAAGGTCCTCATATTCTCGACAATAATTCTCCTTCCTTTGCTGTTCATCCTTTTCAGCACGCCCGATGGGTCTTCCTCGATAGATGATATGGCCTATGGCCTTGGCAAAGCTGTGAATGAATTGGATCAGGAAAGGATGTCATCTCTCCTGGTGGAGAGGGGGATATACGATTCTGAAGTAGAGCCTTCTAAGTTCATCTCTTTCTTTGACGGTTATAGTGGTGTAGATTTCAGACCGCTGGAGAAAAAGGTCATTGAAAAGACACATCCTGCAAGTGATACGCCAGTCCATAGGTTCAGCTTCAAGGTATTCTCAGGAGAGACTTATCTCGGCAGGCTTGATCTGAAGGTGATAGAGAGGAGAAATACTTACCTGATAGCTGGTTATGGGGATTTTGCTCTCTCTCCTAACATTAACATCAAGGATATTTCTGTCTCCGGGAAGAGGGTTGAGCTTATTGCGGGGAATTATAAAAGAAAAGGAAAAGAGCTTGAGTATACCGGGGCCTTTGATGAGTTTGACCATGTGGGGATATTCATAGGGGGAACCCATTATCCTGCCTCATTCACAGCAGAGAGTTCCAATAAATGCAATTCGCTCTTATCTTCCTGCGAAGCCGGTGATGAGACATCCTGTCAGCTACTGGACAGCCTGGGGATGGAGAAAGGTGGGATGGTACCTGCTTTCTGTAGCAAGATGAAAGATACTAAGGTCATTATGTCTCTCGGAGCTCCCCTTCCTGAAGAGGATAATCTTGCATTCAATCTGGAACTTATCTCCGGGGATAATGTTTCGAAGGCCAGGGTTATAACCAAAGATATATAAATAGTCACTAAATACCTCCCTGCGGAATGGATATACGTAATGTGCAGAAGACGGGCAGTATGCTCTATGTCTACCTGCCCACGAACTGGTGCAAGCAATTCGGGATCAACTCGGGTTCTAAGGTGAAGACCTCCCAGTCCAATGATGGTTCTCTGGTGGTCAGTCCGGATATAAAAGAGAAAGAACTTAAACAGATAGAGCTTGACATATCAAGTAAGGACCAGAAGAACATAAACAAGCTTATAGTGGCATGCTATGTGAATCCTCTGAAGTCTTTCTCTATAAACCTCGAGAAAGAACTTGACATATCCAGGCTCCTGCTGCAGAAGAAGCTTCTGAGCGTAGAGCTTGTGGAGTTTGACGGAAAGCATATAATGTGCGAGAGCTCTTTCACGGTGGATGATCCCTTCTCTCTCCTAAAGACGATGATCAAGAAGATAAAGAACCTCCTTTATGTGATGATGAAGAACTATAACAGGGAGCTTATCGAGAGGTATGAGGAGGAGATCGACAGGAGCCATATGCATATAAGCAAATCTGTCATAGGTATGCTGACCCATAATAAATCCAGCAAGTATAAGATAATAGAAGTCCATTATATAGGCTTCATATCTAAGGATCTCGAGAGGCTTGTCGACCATCTGAAGGAGATACCCTCTTCAGAAGAGAAGTATATGGATAAGACGGAGAAAGTGATAGGTCATCTGGATTCTCTTTTCGGGAAGAAGTTCGATTATGACGATGTTTTGGAATATACTAAGAAGGTTAATGATGTCCCTTACCAGGAGGTCAAGGGGTCTGATAGTTATCATAAGGTGAGGGTAAAGGCGGCCTTGGAATCCATGTCCGAGGTCCTGATGAATTGGTCTATCTCAAAGAAAATCTAAATAGATTATGTAGACCAAGTAACATATATTTATATGTCACCCGTGATTCACAACAGCGGGCTGAGGTGGTCAGATGAAACAGGAACTAGAAGAGCTGAAAGACGCAGAGCAGAAGGCCAGGGAGAAAGTAGAGAAAGCTAAGAAAGATTCACAGGAAATAATCGATAAAGAGGAAGGCAAGATTGATTCTATGATGAAGGAGGCCCGTGAGAAGGCCAAGACCTTCCGTGAAGAGCAGATGGAGACAGCGAAGAAGAATATCCGGCAAAGGACGACTGAGATAAAGGACCAGAATGAAAAGGAAGTCTCTGGATTAAAGAAAAAGGCTGAGAAGAATAAAGAGAAAGCCGTGGAAGCAGCAATAGATGCATTATTAGGGTGAACAAATGTCGCGGTCAGAAACGATTCTTAAAACAAACATATTTGCACTCAGGGAGGACAGGGACAGGGTGATCTCTGATCTTCATAAGAAGGGGGTCATGCAGTTGATAGACATGAAGTCCCAGGATATTGATATAGCTCATGCTGACCTGGGTGAGAAACACAAGGAGACTTCTGACTGCCTTCTCCGGATGAGCCGGTTGGTGAACATACAGAAGATGCCTTCAATGAAGCTCACTTTCTCCCAGAAGATGTTCGGCTTTGACCTTCCTGATAAGAAGGAAGTTAAATCAATGTCCGATGATGAGGTCATGAAGGATGCCGAGGGATTCCTTGATAAGAATGAGAAGACCCTTCTGGACCTCGAGGCCAAGTATACTTCCGCTGAAGAGAGGAAGGAGCAGCTTAAGGAGAAGATCTCTGCCGTAAAGCAGCTGGGAGCATTAGGGATACCTATAAAGACTGTTAATGAGATAGAGAACCTTTCCTTTATCACTGGCACGATCCTTTCCCATAGATTTGAGGAGATGAAGGAGCAGCTCGATTCGGAGATAGGGGATTATGCTATCGAATCGGCAGAATATGATAAGAAGTACAGGATCCTGGCTGTAGCGGTATTCAATGATTCCAGAGATAAGGCTAATTTCATAATGAAGAATAACGGGCTTCATTCCATACAGATCCCTGATGTCAGGGAAGAGGATGCTAAAGCCTATCTCGATAGAAAAGTCTCTGAATGTGACGATGAGATGTCGGAGGCTCTGAAAGAGATAAAGAAAGTCCGGAAGGGCATATATGCAAGATCAGTGGCTTTAAGGGAAGAGCTTGAACTGGTTAAGGAGAGATCAGAAGCTGTAAATAATATGAGAGAGAGCTCGGATTTCTTCATGATGCAGGGATGGGTCCCTGTCTCTAAGCTGGATGACCTTAGATCCGTAGAAGGTATAGGTATAACCACAGAGAAGGCTGAGGAAGGTAATGAGCAGGTGCCTGTGAAGATGAAGAACAAGAAATGGCTGAAGCCTCTCGAGACCATCACGGAGCTTTATTCCCCGCCGAGGTACAAGGATCTTGACCCGACTTTCATAACAGGTCCTGCGTTCGTCCTTTTTGCCGGTTTCATGCTCACTGATTTTATTTACGGACTCGGTCTTTTCCTGCTGGGGCTTCTGCTTTGCCTTTTCTTCGGCAAATACGACAAGGGGCTCAAGGATATGACCACGATCATTGCCGGGATGGGCGTAGTCTCCATGATATTCGGTATCCTTACGGGCTCTTATTTCGGTGATCTGCCCAAATATCTCATAGGGCTTAACACAGCTGATCTTGCCATCTGGAAGGATCCGCTCAATGAGCCGTTGTATTTCCTGATAATATCGATAATAGTCGCCCTCGTGCATGTCAATATAGGCCTTATCCTCGGAGCGATTGAGGATTTCAGGAAGAAACAGTACAAGAAATTCGTATCGGAGAGGCTCGTATGGTGGACCATACAGCTTGCGGTGGCAGCTCTTGCCCTCCAGTCTTACATACCTTCCATTTCGGGAGCATTGGACATGACAGGCAAGATACTTGGTATTGCCAGCGTAGTGATGGTGGTCGGTATGAAAGGCCCTCTGGGGCTGCTTGACATCACCGGCTTCATGGGTGATGTGATCTCCTATTCAAGGCTTTTCGCCCTCGCACTGTCCACGGCAGGTATAGCGATGACGGTCAATCTCCTTGTTGACCTTCTCTGGCCCATACCCTATGGAGTAGGGATTGTGGCGGGCATACTTGTGTTCCTGGGCGGTCATATGTTCTCCTTCGCCATGAATGCACTCGGAAGTTTCGTGCATTCGATAAGGCTCCAGTTCGTGGAGTTCTTCGGGAAGTTCTATGAAGGGGGAGGAGACAGGTTCGAGCCTTTCAGGGAAGAGAGAGTTTATACTGAAGAGGTGCAGAAGAGATGATAGGGCCAATGCAGGTAGAGATGATACAGCAGAAGGCATCAGAGAGTTTTGCTCTCCTTTCTGAGAAGGGGACACATACTATAAACGCTACTCTCAATGAGACAGCCAACCAGACGGCTGCTGCGGCTTCGTCCGGCGCAAGCATATTTGGTTTCGAGCCGACAGGAACGAGTCTGGCCATAATCGGTGCAGCTATAGCTGTGGGTGCATCAGGCATTGCTTCTGCTTTTGGAGCAGGCATCACCGGCGCTGCAGGTGCTAAATCAGTCTCAGAAAACTCGAAGAATTTCTCAACATCATTATTGTTCCAGGCATTGCCACAGACACAGGGGATCTATGGATTCCTTATTGCCATTCTCATACTCCTCGGTGCAGGAGTGATCGGCGGAGGCGATCCGGTAACCCTTGCACAGGGCCTCGGAGCTCTTGGAGCAGGTGTTGCGGTAGGAGCAGCAGGTGTGAGTGCTATAGGCCAGGGTATAGCTTCGGCAGGCGGCATAGGTGCGGTTGCGGAAGAGAAGAAGATGTTCGGTAAATCCATATTATTCTCAGTCCTTCCTGAGACCCAGGCCTTATACGGTTTCATAATCTCCATCCTGATAATGATAGGCACTGGTCTCTTTGGAGGTTCTGGTGCTGAT
The DNA here is from genome assembly GCA_051819665.1 of Nanobdellota archaeon. GTDB lineage: Archaea > Nanobdellota > Nanobdellia > Woesearchaeales > CAZZGN01 > JBNJDG01. Next base: position 12,825 of record JBNJDG010000019.1, on the reverse strand, counting down.
GTGAGCATGATCATGGGCTGGGCCACGGTAGGCGCAGGCCTTGCAGTAGGCATAGCAGGCATAAGTGCTATAGGCCAGGGTATAGCTTCGGCAGGTGGAATAGGCGCTGTACTTGACCGGAGTAAAGTGTTCGGTAAATCCATAATATTCTCTGTCCTCCCCGAGACGCAGGCTTTATACGGATTCATTATCTCGGTCCTTATCCTTATTGGCTTTGGGGTCCTTGGCGGGACTTCTTCCATAACCTCTATGCCGGTAAGCATATTCGCTATCTCAGCAGGTCTTGTAGTAGGACTTGCAGGAGTCTCTGCAGTTGGTCAGGGCATCACATGCTCCTCAGGTATTTCTTCAGTTGCAGAGGATGACAAGCTTTTCGGTAAATCTGTATTATTCTCTGTCCTTCCTGAGACCCAGGCTTTATACGGCTTCCTCATAGCAGTCCTTCTGCTTGTGGGTGGTGGAATACTGGGTGCTGTCAAGACAGGGATCACTACACCGATTGGAATAATAGGGTTGGGTTCATCCCTTGCGGTGGGTATCTCGGCCATCTCAGCTATAGGTCAGGGTATGTCAGCCGCATCCGGTATCTCTGCGACCAAGGAGAAGAAAGAGATGTTCGGAAAGAGCATAATCTTCTCTATAATACCTGAAACGCAGGCACTGATGGGTTTCCTTATAGGAATCCTGTTGATGATCGGCTCTGGTATAATAGGTGCCGTACAGGCAGGGCTTACGATCCCGATGGCTCTCGTCGCTGTAGGTGCGGGCCTTGCGGTAGGACTTGCAGGGATATCAGCAGTTGGCCAGGGAAGTGTCATCAACAGCAGCATAGGTGCTGTTACCAAGAACCCGAAGATGTTCGGTAAATCCCTCCTCTTTTCAGTTCTCCCGCAGACCCAGGCATTGTACGGTTTCCTGATATCTATCCTCCTGATGGTCGGCGGAGGTCTTATAGGGACGACACAGTCTGGCTTGACTGCAGCAGCGGGAGTCGTGGCCATAGGTGCTGGATTGGCAGTAGGTCTGGCTGCGGTGAGCGCTATAGGTCAGGGTATCGCTTCTGCTTCAGGTGTGAGGGCAGCTTCAGAGGATTCCAAGATGTTCGGTAAATCCATATTGTTCTCAGTCCTTCCTGAGACGCAGGCTCTTTATGGCTTTCTTGTCTCCATCCTCCTGATGGTCGGCGGAGGCCTTATAGGTGCTGTCAAGGCTGACTTGAACTTATCTTTCGGTCTTGTTTCCCTCGGTGCAGGTCTTGCTGTAGGTCTTGCCGGAGTAAGCGCTATCGGCCAGGGTATAGCTTCTTCCTCTGGTATTGGCGCGGCCATGAAAAAACCGAAGATGTTCGGTAAATCTATATTATTTTCAGTCCTTCCAGAGACTCAGGCTCTTTATGGTTTCCTCATATCTGTTCTTATTATGATAGGCGGAGGTATAATCGGAGGCGTGCAGGCAGGCATAAATACTGCAGCTGGTATAATTGCCATCGGCTCTTCGCTTGCAGTGGGCATTGCTGCTGTCTCGGGTCTCGGTCAGGGTATAGCCTCATCCTCAGGGATAGGTGCCACATCCGAGCAGGAGAAATCCTTCGGTAAATCGATATTATTCTCAGTGCTTCCTGAGACCCAGGCTCTTTATGGTTTCCTGATAGCGGTGCTTCTCCTCATCGGTTCAGGCCTGATGGGTGGATTAAAGATGGGCCTTACTAATGCTACAGGTGTACTGGCATTGGGAGTCGGCCTTGCAGTAGGCCTTGCGGGCATAAGTGCGTTCGGCCAGGGTATTGCCTCTTCATCGGGGATTGGTAGTATAGTAAAGAATTCCAAGATGTTCGGTAAATCCATATTATTCTCAGTACTTCCTGAAACCCAGGCTCTTTATGGTTTCCTGATATCAGTCCTCCTGCTTGTAGGCGGAGGTCTTATAGGGACCCTCAAGCCAGGCCTGACCGTTCCTGTATCCTTGGTTGCTGTGGGTGCGGCTCTTGCAGTCGGATTCTCGGCAGTCTCGGCAATAGGTCAGGGTATAGTATCCGGTTCGGGGATATCTGTAGTTACGAGGAAAAGCAAGATGTTCGGTAAGGGCATACTCTTTTCAGTACTTCCTGAGACACAGGCTCTTTACGGTTTCCTTGTCGCGGTTCTTCTCCTGATAGGAGGAGGCATCCTGGGAGAGTTCGCTCCGGGTCTTGATGTATCAGTAGGTCTTGTGGGCATAGGCGCAGGCCTTGCAGTCGGATTGGCCGGACTTTCGGCTATAGGACAGGGAATCGCTTCCTCTTCAGGTGTGGCGAGTGTGAGTGATAATGAGAAGATGTTCGGTAAATCGATACTCTACTCAGTGCTTCCTGAGACACAGGCCCTTTATGGAACAATCGTGGCCATACTGATGCTTACGGGTGTGGGTCTTATGGGTACTATCCAGTCAGGTATATCGATAACACAGGGAATAGGGGGTATAGGTGTAGGTCTTGCCATAGGACTTTCCGCGATATCAGCAGTCGGGCAGGGTCTGGTCTCAGCGAACAGCATAGGTGCTCTGTTGAGGTCAGCAAAGTCGATGGGCAAGTCACTCGTATTGTCAGTGATCCCTGAGACTTATGCTATTTTCGGATTATTGGTTTCAATACTCATATTATTGGGAATAGGAATATTATAGGTGATTACGATCGAAGGTGTAGATAAACTCAAGGAAAAGATAATATCGAATGCGGACAATGAAGTCGAGAAGATATTATCGGAAGCGAAACAGAAGGCAGAATCAATCGCTGCAGAGAATAAGAAGAAGGCTGATTCCTTCCTAGAGTCCGAGAAGGAGAGGATAAAATCGGAAGCCAGGCTCTATGAGGAGAGGGAAGTGGCCTCTGCCGAGATGGAGAGCAGGAAGAACTATATGGAAGAGAGGGAGAAGATCATCTCTGATGTAATAGAGAAGGCTCTTTCAGGGATCAATAAGACCAAAGCTTACAAGGACTTCATCAAGAAAGCTATTGAAGAGAACGGTAAAGGAATGGAAGTCTATTGTAACAGGAAGGACATGGACCTTGTAAAGAAATACACGAGCAAGGTCAAGGAAGGCGACATGAGAGCCGGGCTTATACTAAAGGGCAAGGAGACGAGGATAAACCTCTCTGTCTCTGACCTGCTTGATGAGAAGAAGAAACAGATAAGACAGAGCATAGTCAAGGCTTTAGGGGCTTAAAAATGGATGCGGTAATAGCATTAGCTATAGGAGGATCTGTAATAGTCGGAGTGGTTGCGATAGCTCCTACTGTCAAGATGGCTGTTGATATGGCTCCTTTCCTCTATGCGAATACCAGATGTTCCTCCAGGGCCGGTCTGATGCTTAAGAAAAAAGGGTATGAGCAGCTTGTCGGTTCAGCCTCGATGAGGGAGCTTTACTCTATACTTGAGGAGACATATTATGCTTCGATGGTCGATAATGTTAAGTCGGTAGGAGAGTTCTCCTCGAAACTTGAAGAGGATCTTCATGAGAATTATGAATGGATGATCTCATTCCTGCCCAAGAAAGTAGCTCCTATCGTGGAGGCGATGAAGCTCAGGTTCACCATCAACGATCTTAAATCAGCCCTTAATAGTTGTATCAGCGGGAACAGCCCGCAGGGCCTGAAGTATATAGAGGACGAGGATCTTAAGATAAGACTGGAATCCTGTAATGATGTTGAGTCTTTCATTGCAGCCCTAAAGGACACGGAGTTTGAGCATATAGTCTCTTCCAACCCGAATGTGACTCCTGAGTATCTTGCTAATCAGCTTGATATCTATTATTATAAGAAAGTGCTTGAACAGATCAAGGTATTGAAGGATAAGGACGGTGCGAAGGTCTTCCTCGATTACTGGAGGAAATCTATAGACCTCGTGAACATAAGGATAGCTTTGAGGAGGATAAAAGGTATAACAGAGCTTGATTTCATAGAGGGTGGCTTTATCAGTCCGAAAGAGCTCCAGTCTGTATCAGATAATATGCAGCTTGAGAGCATCCTTTCGAAGAGCCTTTATAAGGAATTCTTGAAGGGTTCGGACCCGTTGGAGATCGAGTCATCCATATATAACGCTTTCATGAAGGAATCATCTTCTGTCAATGCGAAACATGCGCTCAAGGCAGGTACCATAGTGAAGTATCTTATAGACAAGGAACTTGAGGTCAGGAACCTGAACATAGTAACCAAGCTTAAGTCCGAGTCTTACAAGAGTGATGATATCTGGAAACATTTGGTGGTAAGGGATTAGAATGGACGTATCAATCATTGCGGACGAGGACACTCTGCTCGCTTTTGAGCTGGCAGGGGTCAAGAACGGGATAGTGTTCGATAAGAACAGGATAGATGAAGACCTCAAGAAGGTTGAGGACAGTAAGATCCTTATTGTGACGGAGGAGGTATCAAAATATGTAGGTGATGTAAAACCTTCTCTCGCTGTGATCCCGGATAAGAGCGGCAATAAGGGGCTTGCGATGGAAAGGTTATCAAAGATTTTCAAATCGACGATAGGAGTAGCACTCAAGGAGGAAGATTAATATGGTTAAGAAAAAGAATGTTACTGGAACGGTTGTCAAGATAGCAGGGCCGGTTGTAGAAGCTAGCGGAATGACCGGTGTAAAGATGTATGAGCTTGTGAGGGTCGGTAAGGAGAACCTTATCGGCGAGGTTATCGAGCTTGAACAGGACAAGGCGACGATCCAGGTCTACGAGGAAACTGCAGGCATAGGTCCCGGAGCTGAAGTCAAGGCTACGGGAGAATCTCTCTCAGTAGAGCTCGGACCAGGTCTTATTACAAGCATATATGACGGTATCCTGAGACCGCTTGACATAATAAGGGAGAAATCAGGAGATTTCATCGACAGGGGTGTTGATGCTGATGCTCTCGACAAGGAAAAGAAGTGGAATTTCAAACCTAATGTAAGCACTGGAGATGAAGTGAAAGGGGGGAACATAATCGGTGTGGTTGATGAGACCACGACTGTAAAACATAAGATAATGACTCCTCCTAATGTTTCAGGAAAAGTGCAGTCAATAGTTTCAGAAGGAGAATATACTGTAGATGATGTAGTGGCCAAGATAAAGACAGAGGAAGGAGTAAAAGAGATAAAGATGGCTCAGAGATGGCCTGTCAGGGAACCGAGGCCTGTTACGGATAAGAAAGGCCCGACAGTTCCTCTGGTTACGGGACAGAGGATCCTCGATACTTTCAACCCTGTCGCTAAAGGCGGATCAGCTGCAATCCCTGGTCCTTTCGGAGCAGGAAAGACAGTTGCTCAGCAGTCACTGGCAAAGTATTGCGATGCTGACATAATCGTCTATATCGGATGCGGAGAGAGAGGTAACGAGATGACTGATGTACTTAAGACCTTCCCTAACCTTAAGGATCCTAGGACAGGAGAGCCGCTTCTTAACAGGACCATCATTATTGCTAACACTTCAAACATGCCTGTGGCGGCAAGGGAAGCTTCTGTATATACAGGAGTGACAATAGCTGAGTATTTCAGGGATCAGGGTTATTCAGTGGCTCTGATGGCAGACTCGACGTCAAGATGGGCAGAAGCTATGAGAGAGATCTCAGGAAGGCTTGAAGAGATGCCCGGTGAAGAGGGTTATCCTGCTTACCTTGCAACAAGGCTTTCGCAGTTCTATGAGAGATCATCCAGGGTAGAGACCCTTGCAGGTGATGAAGGCTCGGTCACGATCATCGGAGCAGTGAGCCCGCCTGGCGGGGATTTCTCCGAACCGGTGACACAGAATACACTGAGAGTGAATAAGGTATTCTGGGCGCTCGATAAGAGCCTCGCTTCCAGAAGGCATTTCCCTGCTATCAACTGGCTCTCTTCATACTCGCTGTATCTTGATGATGTCACTGACTGGTTCACCAAGACAGCAGGCGGAAACTGGAGAGAGAGAAGGGACAAGGCCATAGGTCTTCTCCAGCAGGAGGAAAGGCTCCAGGAGATCGTCCAGCTTGTTGGTCCTGATGCACTGCCTGAACATGAGAGGCTCATCCTTGAGGTAACCAAGATGTTGAGGGAGGACTTCCTCCAGCAGAATGCTTTCCATGAAGTGGATGCGTTCTGCCCGGTCAAGAAGCAGAAAGAGATGCTTGATGTTATCCTTGAGTTCATGGATGAGGGCGAGAAGGCCCTTAAGAAAGGAGTATCAATAAAATCTATCTCGGATATGAAAGTGAAAGAGAGTATCGGAAGGATGAAAGAACACGATAACGAGACTTTCGAGAAACATGCAAACGAGATAATGAAAGAGATTAAGAATGAGTTTTCAGAGTTGAAGGGTGGTCTCGATGAGTAAAAAAGTTGAATATTCATCAATCAGGGAGATTTCAGGTCCCCTGGTAGTTGTGGAAGGAGTCAAAGGCGTCTCATATAACGAGATCGTCGAGGTTCTTGGCTCAGATAACAAGAAGAGGACAGGTCAGGTCCTTGAAGCAAAAGAGGATCTTGCTGTAGTCCAGGTATTCGAAGGCACGAGCGGTCTTGATACAGGGAAGACGACCATAAGGTTCACCGGAGAGACGATGAAGGTGGGTCTCTCTAAGGATATGATAGGAAGGATCTTCGATGGTCTGGGAAGGCCCATAGACAAACTTCCTGATGTTGTAGTTGACAAGATGCAGGATATCAATGGTCTTCCGATCAATCCGACCTCAAGGGAGTTCCCTGAGGAGTTCATCCAGACGGGAGTTTCCACGATAGACACGATGAACACTCTTGTGAGGGGACAGAAGCTTCCCCTGTTCAGTGAGGCAGGGCTCCCGCATAACAAGCTTGCTGCTCAGATCGCGAGGCAGGCTAAAGTACTTGGAGAAGGGAGCAAGTTTGCAGTAGTATTCGCAGCGATGGGTATCACATATGAGGAATCTAGATTCTTCATGAAGGATTTCGAAAGGACAGGAGCCCTGAAGAACATGGTCGGCTTCATGAACCTTGCAGAGGACCCTGCTATCGAGAGGGTCATAACGCCGAGGATAGCATTGTCTACTGCAGAATACCTCGCTTTCGAGCATGATATGCACATCCTCGTCATACTCACTGACATGACCAACTATTGTGAGTCTCTGAGGGAGATTGCAGCTGCCAGGAACGAGATCCCCGGCAGGAGAGGCTACCCTGGATACATGTATACGGACCTTGCGTCAGTTTATGAGAGGGCAGGAAAGATAAAGGGCAGGAAAGGTTCTGTGACACAGATCCCTATCCTTACGATGCCTCAGGGAGACATAACCCATCCTATCCCTGACCTTACAGGTTACATCACGGAGGGACAGATCGTTGTCACGAAGGATCTCCACCAGAAAGGTATCTATCCTCCTATAAATCCGCTGCCTTCACTCTCCAGGCTCATGAATGAAGGTATCGGCGAAGGTAAGACCAGAGAGGATCATTCTGGTGTCTCCAACCAGCTCTACACGGCTTATGCTGAAGGCATGGATCTTCGTGACCTTGTAGCTGTTGTCGGTGAAGAGGCTCTCTCTGAGAGGGACAGGAAGTTCCTCAAGTTCTCTGAGCAGTTTGAGAAGACCTTCATCCAGCAGGGATATGATGAGGAGAGAGGCATCGAGAGCTCTCTCAAGACCGGCTGGGAGCTTTTCAAGGAGCTTCCGAAGAATGAGCTCAAGAAGCTCAAAAAGAAACACATCGACAAGTATTACGAGGAATAAAAATGGCATCAGATCTGAAAGCAGCCACAAGGATGGAACTTCTTGCCAGGAAGAAGAAGATCAAACTGGCAAGCAAGGGACACAAGCTCCTGAAACAGAAGAGGGACGCTCTTATCAGCGAGTTCTTCACTCTCGTGGATAAGGTCAAGAAGAAGAGGAAAGAAGTGGAGAAGGAGCTTGAGGAATCCTACAGGTCATTGATCATGGCCCAGGCTGTTGATGGTGTTGAAGAGGTCAAGAGGGCAGCTGATTCAGCGAAAGAGATACCTGATGTTAAAGAGACCAGGAAGACAGTCATGGGTGTCAGGGTGCCTCAGTATGATATCGAGCTTGAGGATTATAATCCCTCTTATTCGATGATCTCCACAAGCACACAGCTTGATACTGCAGCCTCCAACTTCAATAATGCTCTCAAGAACCTTCTGAAGCTTGCAGAGATGGAGAAATCCGTCGAGCTTCTCTCTGAAGAGATAAAGAAGACGAAGAGGAAAGTGAATGCTCTTGAGAGGGTCATGCTTCCGAGGCTCAGGGAAGATGTCACTTACATAACTATGAGGCTTGAGGAGATGGAGAGGGAGAACTTCTCCAGGCTGAAGATGATAAAGAAAAGGCTTGAATGAGCCTGTCTTTTTTCTGTTCTTTTACTATTATATTCTCATAGATCAAGTTCTTTCCTGATAATATTGAAGATCAGTTCGTGTCCTTTCTTGTTGGGATGAAGTCCGTCATCGTAAAGCTCTTCCAGATCGTTCCTGGCTTTTAATCCGGAGAATATCTCTATATATTCTATATCTTCTTTCTCTGCACATTCTCTCATCATGTCTGCGTATTCTCTGATTCTCTTATTGTAAAAATAGAGCCGTCCTTTGAACGGGTTACATACTTTTTCTATGACTGGTGGTGCTCCTACTACAATAACTCTGCCAGCAAGTTCCTTTGATATACTCAAAAGCCTTTCTACATTCTCCTTATATTCTTCTTTTGGGACATTTGCTTCGTTATTCTCTATTCGGGAATCATTAGTCCCTATAGAGAGGAATATAGTCCATTCTTCTTTGGATTTATCCTTTATCCTTTCCTTGCTTTCCTGCTTAATCCTTCTGAGCAGGTCTCTTGTAGTGTTGCCTGAAATTGCCAGGTTATGGCAGTATCGATGTTTCTCTTTAGTGTCAAGGACCTTTCTGAGATGGTTTGCCCAGCCCCCTTTCTCATAATCGGTTTCTCCTGCTGTTATGCTTGCACCGAACAAAAGGTATCTCATACCTGTTTTATCTTTTAGATACTTAATAAGATTTTCTGATTCTATTCTTTTCCTTCCCATTCAAGGAAGAATCTGTCAAGAAATTCTTTCATGAACATATGTCTTTTCTCAGCCATCTCTTTAGCAGATTTCGTGTTCATCCTGTCTTTCAGCAAGAGCAATTTCTCGTAGAAATGATTTATCGTCGTCCCTTCGTTCTTCTTATATTCTTCAAATGACCCATGCTCTTTTGGCTCTGTCTCTGGATTATACATCTCCCTTCCTTTATTCCCGCCGTAAGCGAAAGTCCTGCCTATACCTATTGCACCTATCGCGTCTAGACGGTCAGCGTCCTGGACAACCTCTCCCTCTTTAGTTCTCATGGGTGAACTTACCTTTGCTCCCTTGAACGACATGTCTCTTATTATCTCTTTTACATCCTTTATTATTTTTTTATCAACATCCAATCCTTCTAAGAATTCTCCAGCGATCCTTGGCCCTGCATCCGTATCTCCGTCATTGAATTTCCAGTCAGATATATCATGCAGAAGTGCTGCAAGCTGGATTGTGAACAGATCTGCTTTCTCTTCCTTGCCGAGTCTTATAGAAGTCTTCCATACCCTGTAGGTGTGCCACCAGTCATGGCCGGAACCCTCGCCGGAGAGTTTATCCTTGGCATATGCTTTTGTCTTTTCTATCAAATGTTCTTCGTCCATGACTTATCCTATGGGATCTTTTGTTAAAAAACCTTTCGCTGTTCTATCGGGAATTCAGGATAATTCCCTAATCAACGATCTTCGCCATGCAACTGTTGTCCATGCAGACCGCTTCGAATGATCCTTCTCCATCTATGCATTCATCATGAAGACATTCATCTTCCTTATATGGTACAAAACTCCATGCAAAAGCCTTTTCCGAATTTATCGCTGTCCTGCATCCGGAGTCACATCCAACTTCTCCTTCTTCGCATCTGTTTTCAGGATCGCAGACACCTTTAGTGGTCAAAGTACAATCAGAATCCATTTTACATTCTTTAACTCCTTTGTCGATTAGAACACTCCTGCCTATGTCAAAACCGGATCCTTTCTTGTTCCACCGGTAATATTCCCTGCCGTCTTTCTCTATATAATTGACGATCCTATGCTCTGAAAAGCATACAAAATGATTTGGCCCTTCCTTCCCTGAATAATAGCATTCTCTCCCTGCTGTTTCGAAAGAACCGGCCAGTTCCATTTTTCTTATTTTCTCTGTTATGTTTTCCAGTTCGGATCTCTTTATTATCCTTGTCTCGGAATCTTCCTTACTTCCTCCGCTGGAAGGTGAGCTCTTGTAAACTTTTATTTCATATCCTCCTTTCAGGTAAGTGTTGTTTATCCTCTCTTCGAATCTTTTCTCTCCATCAAATGTTTCCTGTTGGGTCTCTTCCGGACCTATATCCTGTTCGGCACACCCTGCGATAGAGATAAGGGTTATGATTATCAATAGATATGCTGTTCTCATGAACTTCTCTGTTTCTTCAGCTTATATAAGTTTATCGGAAATATTATGCCTGTTAAGAATTAATAAAAAAATAGGATAAAGATCCTATCAGTTGTAATTGATCTCTGCTTCTTCTCTCAGCTCTTTGAGCAGTGATTCTGTCTCCTTTTGCATTTTCTGCTGCTCAAGAGCACTCATTATCTGGGGCTTTACCTCTTCGTAAGAGCCGATCTCTTCTTCTCCTGAGGCCTGCTGTTTGTACATCTGATAGTATTCTTGAGCTTCCTGCTCACTTACATTCACATCGACATTATCATCGATGAATTGCTGCATAGCAAGCTGTTCTTTCAGAGAATCCAGCTGATCCTGAAATGACATGCCTCTCTCTTCCAGTTGAGCCTTGAAATCTTCAAGGGATGCTCCCTGCTGGGCAAGCTGTGATTCCATCTGTTCCTCAGCTTCTTTATCGGTCACAGTATATCCTTCTTCTTCAACTTTCTGGGAAAGCAGTTCATTGTTGATCGCCTGCTCAAGGGCATCCTCGCTGGACAGGTTCTGTCTCTGTTGAGCTGCCGATTGTCTCATCGCTGTAACTTCTTCATTTGTTATTTCCTCGCCATTGACAGTAGCTACAGCCTCACCGGTTATAGGTGATGGGCTTTCTTCCGGGCTTGTCTGTTCTCCCGGGCTTTCCTGGTCTAAAGGACCTTCTTGTTCTGTTGTCTGTTGCTCTGCTGGACTGCAACCTGCGATAGCAAGTATAGTAACTACCAGCACCCCCAAAATTAGATTTCTCGATTTAGCCATATTCTTGTCTGGCGTGTCCTATTCTTTTTTAAATTTTATGAATTTCTTCTCCTTTATTAGGATTCAGTGTTCTTTCGAACAGTGCAATTCAGGAAAGTATATATCCTGGGCAGAACCTACAAACGATTACCAGTGTCATTCAGGACAGCATGCTGTCTGGACTCCGAAGCATGATCCTATTGTGCATCCTTCGGGGCATCTGTTTGTCCAATGACCTGTTTCATTGTCATATACAGGTTCTATATCCTGGCTCATGCATTCCTCATATTTCATCTTATAGATAACGGTGTATGCCGCTTTTATGATTATGAGAATCCCAATGATTATGGCCAATATAATTAATATTGTCTTGTATATATTCTTCATGGGTTCAACTTTTCTTGCTGAATATAATAATCTTATGTTTTTTGGCACAGTCAAAAAAACAAAATGTTTAAATATAAAAAACATTTTGTTCACAAATTATGAACATTTCAAAATTTTTCACTCAAAAAAACATCATGATATTTGAAACAATTTCAAAAAAACCTTCTCATGTAAGGGAAGTTTCTGAAAAACTAAAAATCTCTCCGGCAACTGTAACACAATTTGCAAAAAAATATAGCAAATTTATTATTAAATCAAAGGAGAAGAATAGATTGATGCTATCTATAAATAGAGAAAATCCTGAAGTAAGGCTGATAAGGTCACTTCTTAATTATAATAGGCTGATCTCAACTAAAAGCTATAAGAAACTGAAAAAGTTAGGTAAGATAGGTGTCTATGGCAGTTTTGCGAATGGCACAGATGATGAATATAGTGATATAGATCTTTGGATAAAGACCGATAAGAAATCAGTGGAGATTGCAGGATTGTTCAGGAGTTTAGAAAAAGAGCTTAACATGAAGGTAAATCCATCAGTACTTACAGATTCGAAGATAAGGTCGCTTGAGAAGGAAGACCCTGAATTTTATCTGAGGCTTAGGCTGAATTCAGTCGGTGATAATATTGATGACTGAGAAGGATTGCTTTAGGAAAGGTCTTTTAAAAAAGACTATCAAGCAGCCGGGCCTTGCTAAAAAGGACCTATCTCAGGCAGAATTTTTCTTAAATGAATGTGAGGATTTGGTGGGTCTTTCAAAAAAACACATGGCTGTGATTGCTCTTTATAATTCATACTTTCATCTTGCCAGATCCTTATTGATTAAAGATGGGATAAAGGAAAGAAGTCATTATTGTATAGCCAGATATATTGAGGAAAATTATGATTTCTCTGAATTTTTGGATGCTTTTGAAACGATAATGTCTCTGAGGCACACTGTGCAATACTCTGCAGAAAAAGTTGACCTGGATGTTGATCTTGTTTATTTCATCAATCTGGCATATGGTTTTCTGGAAAGTTTTCATAAATATTTTTAAACCTGAGATATTGACCCTTGGTTCATGGAGCCATTCTGGAAAAGATGGATGAAGGATCCGAAGAAACGGGAGAAGATTTTCAAGTATTACTGGATAGCCATGATCGTAGTGCACCTCATGCTGGTCTTCGGTTTCCTGATGTTCATATACCTCCTCTGGAAGCAGCATTCATAAATCTTTGTAGATATTTTTTCTGTGGCCTATCTTAATGATGTA
>JBNJDG010000018.1:0-18583 GCA_051819665.1 Nanobdellota archaeon | reverse complement strand
AGCTATGCAGGAATGTTTCGGCAGCTCTGCTCATGGTGCTGGCAGGGTTATGTCGAGGGCGAAGGCAAAGAGAGAGTTCAAGGCGGATTCTGTCAGGAAGGAGCTCTCGGATAAGAATGTCTTCGTGAAGTCCGCTTCATGGAAAGGTGTCAGTGAAGAAGCACCCGGCGTGTATAAGGATGTTGACGAGGTCATAAAGACAGTGGAAGAGGCAGGCATAGCGAAAAGATCAGCTAAGCTAAGGCCTCTCGGCGTTGTCAAGGGATGATCTCTTTTTGGTGTTCTTTTGGGAGGTCACCCTGATCACAGAGAAGACCAGTATTGCTGCAGCCACCCATTGGGCCGGGCTTAAAACCGCATCGTTTATAAGATAATCGAAGATTATCGCGGATAATGGGAAGAAAAGCTCGCATATCGTTGCAAGGCTCGCCCTTATTCTTTTAAGGCCGTAATAATAGATAAATATAGCTCCTGAGCCCGTCGTGATACCTATAATGAATATGTATAACCAATTTGTATTGGTCACTTCTGATAGATTACCTATCTTCCCGCTGATGAGGACGAATAGTGTCATTATGATCGAGGTGAAGAAATACCTGTAGAAGGTGGATGTCTTGAAATCGTACTTGTTCAGCACACCTTTCCCCAGGACTGTAGATATTCCGAAAGAGAATGCGGCAAGCAAAGCCATCAGAGAAGCATACAAGGTATTCGTGCCCGAGCCAACATTAGGAAGGTTGAGGCCAAAGGTGAGGAAATAGCTTGCCACTATCGCGAGGCCTGCCCACAGGAAGAATCTTCTGCCTAGCTTTTCCTTCAATAATATCCTTGCAAGGAGAATCGCGAAGACAGGCTGAAGCTTCTGCAACAGCACTACAACCGATAACTGTTTGAAATTGACTAAGAAGAGGGCTTTGACGATGGCGATAGTTCCTAAAGCTCCTCCGAATAATGCTATGAGGGAGAAGTAAAGATAGTCTTTCCTGCTGAAGACCTTCAATTTATTGTATTCCCTGTAAAGGAATGTGCTCATGAGCAGGAGAGGGATTATATGGAGGAGGAACACGACAAAGCTCACATCCAGGTTATGTAGTCTGGGCGTGAGGACTGTACCATCAAGCCCCCATAGTATCGCTGCGAAGATTACCAGTAATGCTCCTCTTATCATCTTATAATTCACCTTTCTCTATCTTTACAGGGTCGCTCTCTTTAAGTTTCAATGACTCTCTCATCGAGGAAGGACCGATTATCTCAATGACTCCTTCCTTGTGAAGGCTTCTCTGGGGAACGACAATAGCACTCTCGATCCCCTCTGTTATGACCCTGTAGACCTTGATACTCCCGAAACTGCGGTCTTCCGTATTGAAACCTTCTATGATGATCGGTTCCAGATCGCTTATGAAAGACTTATGATGTTCCATGTCGACTTTAAGGTTAAGAGTGCCATAGAATGGTTCATAGCCGAGCTTCTCCTCCAGTCTGTCTGCATACATCCTTATATAATAACTCCCTTCGCCAAGTCCTTTCGTGACCTCTCCTTTTATCATGTTCCTGGTCTTGAGGACATTCTGGAGTCTCTTGAATTTTTTCCTCAATACGGCTCTCCCTTTCTCTGTGAGTTTCAGGTTCATGCCTCCCGGAGAAACATCCCTCTTGATCTTCCCTTCGTTCTCAAGTTCCCTAAGTTTTCTCGAGACTGACTGCTGGGAGAGAGAAAGCTTTTCGGAAAGGCTTTTCGTGCTTGTCTTATATTCTGAATAAATTCCTTTCTCTTCGGCTATTATCAGGAGAAGCTCTTCCATCTGGTAAAGTGTATTAAACTTAATTAAATATTTTATGGTTCTCAGAAATAATATCCTTAACGAAAATGAGATGATTTGTATTTTTCAGGTTTGTGTGAGTCTAGCCTTATTATCCTTGACTTTAGTCCTCTTTTCCTGAGTTCCTCTTCTAAGCTGGTTGTAAAGCTGTCCTGGTCATAACCGAGGCAGATGATATCGGGTTTCTCTTTCTCTATTATCCTGTATGGGTCTTCCTTGTCTCCTAAGAGAGCTTTATCGACAAATTTTTGTACCTTCCCTTTCCTTGTATTCTCATCCTCTTCCGGGAGGAATCCTTTCACTTTCTTTGTGGTCTTATCCCTGCTTATGACAGCTATGAGGTAATCTCCGTATTGTTTAGCTCTCCTAAATAGATACTTGTGTCCTTCATGGAGCATGTCGAAGGTGCCGAAGACCATAACCTTTTCCATATTGTGGAGTAGAGTGCAGCTGATATTAATTATTAACCAAAATCTTTTTAAATCCACTGGTCTAAGGAGCTGCAAAAGAGGTGGGCTATGAAAAAGAAAGGGTATTTCTTGACCATTGATGCGTTTATAGCTGTAAGTGTAGTCGTTGTAGGGGTAGCTATAATAATCGCCCAGTATTCTTTCACTCCTTATGAACCGCAGAATATCTTTTATTCGGAGGATCTCAGTGACTTCCTGACTTCAACGCAGATATATGAGATAAATGACCAGAACTATACATATCTCTCCAAGTATAAGTCCAATGGCAATATAACGGATATGAGGAATACTGTAGCTGAGCAGTTGGTTGAATTCGCATACAGGAACGGGAGCGAGTGTCCTGATTGTGCTGAGATGGCCAGTAATATGATTGATGAATTTGTCAATGAGACAGTCTCCGAAAAGTTTTCGTATTCTGTTAAACTCAAGAATGATTCGAGGACCTTTGTCCTCTCCAGGTCAAATACCACTCCTATCAATGACTCTGAGTTGGTGACCCCTTCAAAGAAGATAGCTTCTGCTTTCGTAAACCGCAGTTTCGTTGTGGAGACATTGGAGGTGGATGTCTGGAAATGAACAAGAAAGCTGTATTCTTCACATTCATCGCAATACTTGTCATGACCGTATTAGTGGGTACTTTCCAGTACAGATCCTATCTGACTAATGTTAACAGGGTTCCTGTAATCGAATCGAGGATGGGTGCTGTGAGTGATTATGTGGGTGATATAGAAGAGGTCCATGTTAAAAGGGCCCTTCATGTAGCTGGTAAAAGAGGGATGGAGCACTATATCAATGAGATATCAGCTGATGGAGAGTTCGATAATGCCTCTGAATTCCAGTCTCATATGGAAGAGCTGGTGATCAATGGAACTTATGGAAATGATGATGTATATAATCTTTCCCTGGTTAAAGTCTTCGGGAATTTCACTGACTGGTCGGATGATATTTTGAGGGTAAATACCACCTTTGATTTTTATGATCTTGAGGTTTACCAATCCGAGAGGACTGGTCCTTGGGGGTTTGCTGTTAATGTATCTTATGAGGCGTTTGTGGATGCTGATTATGCTAACTGGACCATCGATGATGAGGTGAGGACAGAGATACTGATTCCCGGTTATAGGGACCTTTACCTCAATCTCAATACAGGCGGGCTCAACAGGACCATATGGAAGGCAGCAAACCAGACCTGGTTGGTGGGTGAATCTCTGGATGATGAATATGAGGATCATTTCATAGGGCATGTCGAGCATGGGACTTATATCTATGATAAGGAATCACCTTCTTATATGAACAGGCTGGTGAATGATACTTCATCTTCTGATTGCTGCGGGATTCATTCTTTCGCTAATTCGAGCCAGTATTTCAACATGACCACCGGTTCTCAGGGAGGATTCTATAATAACAGCTTCGTGGACTTTTGTTATTTCAATGAGACTTCGGAGGGATGTGATGAAGACCTTTGGTTGTTGGAGGAATTCTCCTCAGATTATGATACAGGCCAGGGTAATAATGATACATATCCTTTCAGGATAGACGATTATCATTTTGAGGTTTATAATCTCACTGACCTAGACAACAGTGAATACAGGTATTCTTAGGATTTAACATATAAGGCGAAAAAACAAATACCTATCAAAAAGTGGTATCATTTTTGTCACCACACAGCAAAAACTTTATAAATAAAATCAGGGATGAAAGTAATATGCCGGCTGAAGACATGGTGAGGACTGATGTTGATCATCTCATAAATATAGTTAAGTCCAAGGGTGAAGTCTCTTTCGAGGATGCAGCGATCGAGCTGGGGCAGTCCTTTGAGACAGTTGAATCCTGGGCAAGATTCCTTGAGGAGGAAGGAGAGCTTTCTATAAAGTATAAGTTCACGACGCCTTATCTTGTTTCTGAGAATCCTGAGACGAGCCAGCATAAGGTGAATATGAACAAGCTGGGTAAGGTTTCTGCTGAGATAGGTTCCGCTTTCGCTATAATCTCTGATAATCTTGAGAACGAAAGGCACGAGGACACGCACAAGAAGCTTAACGAAGTACAGAAAAAAACCAAGGAGCTTATAAACCAGGCAAGTAATGATAAGGAACTGGCCGAGAGGGTCAATTTCTCTACCCTTCAACAGAGGACTGACGGTGTAGCTAACCTGATCTCCCATGCGAAGACCCTTCTTTCCAAGAAGGAGTATGACAGGCTGAAGGCCTCTTATAAGAAGATAAATTCAGAGCTTTATGAGATATATAATGAGCTGAAAGATCCATTCATGAAGCTTAAACAGGAAAGGAAAGAGAGGGAGAGGAAGAGGAAGGAGGAAGCGTTGAAAGCTGAACAGGAAAGGAAGAGAAGACAACAGGAGGAGACCTTGGGTAAGGAAAAGTCTAAAGAGTCTTCAGATAAGGGGGAGAAGAAAAAACAGGAGATTGATCTGACCATAAATGGTTCAGAGGATTATGAGAGGCTCATGAAAGAGGCCTATGATTACCTCAAGAAAGGAGATATAGATAAGGTAGAAAAGATATATTCTGCTATTAGGAGTGAGTACAATAAGCTCCCTGAAGAGTATAAGTCCCGTAAGGAAAAGCTTGATGATTCATTGCTCAAGCTGAATAAGGACATCTCCCAGCAGGTCACAAAGAAAAGTTCAGATTCTTTACAGGCCAAGATAAACAGGATAGAGGAACTCATAGAGAGGATAAAGAAGAATATAAAGGCATCTGAGCTTGATGATGCCGAGAGGGACTATAAGGTGATAGAGGAGATATACGAATCCATACCTGAGAAGTTCCTTGACAAAAAACTTGATATCGAGAATAAGATAATCGATATACATTCCCTCCTTGTGAAGTATGAGAAATTGCAGTATACTAAACAGATCCAGAAAGGGAAGAATGACATAAACCTTCTCCTTAAGGAGATACTTGCTAGCATAAAGAATGGTGATATTGAGAAAGCTGAGAGTGCATATCATAATGCGAAGGAGATATTCTCGGGACTTCCGAAAGGTTTCATAGGCGAGAAGATAAGGCTTCAGAACAACCTTTTCTCAGTCTACCAGAGACTGGCGATGCTGAAAGAGAAGAAATACGAGAAAGATTTCAGGCAGAAGTACAAGAAGATCATCTCTCTCCTCAAAGAAGTCAATGAACTCACCAAGGAGTCTTCTTTTGAGAAAGCTTTCAAGAAACTGGAGACTATAAATGAGCTCTTCGACAGCCTTCCTGAAGGTTTCATAAGCTACAAGAACTCCCTTGAGGCAAGGATCCTCCAGGTCTCCAAGAGGCTCTCTCATCTCAGGAAAGAATATGCGAGGAAAGAGTTCGAGAGGAAGAAGGCAAGGATAGAGTCCCTCTTCGAGGCCATAAAAAAGTACATGTCGCGGAAGGAGTATGATCTTGCGAAGAACATATACAAGGAGGCTATGGCATTATACTCCTCCTTGCCTACAGGTTTCATGGAGGAGAAGATAAGCATAAAACAGAGGCTCCTGGATGCTTACCGGGATATAACACTTTCAATGAACAATGAGACCCTGAAGGATGTAAGTTCTCTGATGAAGAAGAAGTATTATTCTTTACTTAAGATACTTGTTTCGGTGCATGAGCATATACAGAAGAAAGAGTTTGATCTGATTGAGATCAATTACAATCATATGGTGAGGATCTTCAACGAGCTACCTGTTGGTTTTGTCAAGAGGCATAACGGACTCTATAAGGAGGTCCTCAAGGTGAAGAAGGAATTGAAACTATATCATATGACTAAAAGGCTTAAGGTCTCTCCAACCAAAGAGCTCCTTGAGGAGATAGTCTCTCTCTATAATGAGCTTAGGGATGAATGCAAGGAAGATTACATGCTTTTCCATCACGTAAAACAGGAAGTGGAGAAATATGCGGACAAGGCAGCGGATAAGAAGCCTGAAAACATGAGTGTTGAAGACTATTCAGAGTCCATGAGGGATGAAGGAGGGGAGATTGATGCGGAAGATGGTGATCTGGATTATGATGAAGCGGTCTCTCTTCTTCTTTCCGGGGATTATAAAGGTGCAGAGAATGTTTGTGGTTCGATCCTCAAGAAGGGGAAGAACACTAAGGCTTATATGCTGAAGAGGCTTTGCTTGGCGCTGGAGAAAGCATATGAAGGTGGATATGATGATTTCTTCTCTCTGATAAAATCTATAAAGAGGGACAGGAGGATTACCGGGATCAACAAGGAGTTTGCTGTGATAAAGGCTATAAGGGCATTTTCAGAGTTTGTAGAGGGGAATAAGGACTCGGCAATGGTTGATCTCAAGAGACTTTCAAATATACTTCCGGAAAAAAGTGATTCCAGGAATTATGTAAGGGTGCTTGGAGGGGAATCATGATAAAGAATGAAGAGATCTCCGGAAAGATGCTTGATTCCTATAAGGTCCATGTTGACAAGCAGATAGTGGACGTGAAGATTTATCTCAATGAAGAGGGATTTGCCCATTATAATGTTTCTATAAAGAACATCACCAGATCAACAAAAGTTATACTGAATAAGATAAGGGAGGAGTTCGTTTCCCAGATTAACATGGGTTCGGTGAACTTTTCGGATGAGAATTCAGTGAATAACATTAAGGAGAAATTCAAAGAGGAGATCCTAATACTCATCAAGAAGTATTTTCCGCAGACGGACCAGAGGACTTCAGACCTTCTTGTCAATGAGCTTTTGAGGCAGAATATAGGCCTTGGTGATATAGAGATCCTTCTCAATGATGATAGGATAGAGGAGATTGTTGTAAATGGGGCACAGGAGCCGGTCAGGATTTATCATAAGAAATTCGGATGGCTGTTAACCAACATAGTTATTCCCTCGGAGAAGAGAGTGAGGCATTATGCTACAGTCATAGGCAGTGATGTAGGTGAAGAGATAACTATGCTGAAACCTTTGATGGATGCCCATCTCCTTACAGGTGACAGGGTAAATGCGACGCTTAACCCGATATCTTCAAAGGGGAATACCATTACCATAAGAAAGTTCGCCACCAAACCCTGGACCATAACAGATTTCCTGAAGTCTGGGACTATCTCATATCCCGGAGCTGCGCTGATCTGGCTTGCTGTAGAGAATGAGCTTTCTGTTCTGGTGTCAGGAGGTACTGGTTCAGGAAAGACTTCCATGCTCAACGTTGTTTCTGCTTTCATGCCTTATAACCAGAGGATCATATCCATCGAGGACACGAGGGAGCTTAAGCTTCCGGAGGAGCTTCACTGGGTTCCGCTGGAAACGAGGAAACCTAATCCGGAAGGCAAGGGAGGAGTATCAATGCTCGATCTTGTTGTTAACTCCCTGAGGATGAGGCCCGATCGTATACTCATGGGTGAGGTAAGAAGGAAGGAAGAAGCTGAGGTGCTCTTTGAAGCTATGCATACAGGTCATTCTGTATACGGCACATTCCACGCTAATAATGTGAAGGAGACCGTGGACAGGCTTATAAATCCGCCGATAGAGGTGCCAAAGATGACCATATCCTCTCTTGGTCTTATAGTTGTGCAGTCGAGGAACCGGAGGAATGGTAAGAGGAGAACTTTACAGATAGCCGAGGTGCTTTCGAATGCGGATACTAATGTGCTTATGCAGCTTGATGTGAGGAAGGACGAACTTGTCACGAAGAACCAGCCTAAACAGCTGCTTGATACACTTGAACTTTATACGGGCATGTCGAAAGAGGAGATCGAAGAGAGCATAAATGAGAAAGTCAAGATACTCAAGGCTTTGGTAAAGGATAATGTGAATGATGTTAACGAAGTCGGTAAAGTGTTCAGGAAGTATTATAACAAGAAAATGAACCAATAAATTTCTGGTGAGGGAAGTGCAAAGGTTTTATGAGGCGATCCTGAAAAGGATACCATGGATAAAGAAGTTATTAAGGATGGCTAATATGCCGGATAAGCCTGTTGATTTCATAAAGAAGGCTTTCATCCTCTCTTCTTATGCTGCATTCGGGTTCGCTGTTCTGCTTTTCTTTGTCCTGGATAAGCTTGTTTTTCCGGAAGACAAAGGGGCTTTGCTCTTGACCCTGCTGGTCTTCATGACTATATCTTTCTCTTTCACTTTCATGTTCGTGCTTTATTCACCTAAGGTTCATATAAGGAGAAGGCAGAGGGAGATAAACCAGGAGGTGCTTTTTGCCGGCAGGTATATCCTCGTGAAGCTGGATTCGGGAATCCCTCTGTATAATACTCTTATCGATGCGTCAAGGAGTTATGGTATATGTGCTAAGTATTTCAAGGAGATCGTCGATAATATAAGGATAGGGACGCCGATTGAGCAGGCTCTTAATGAAGCGAGAGAGCTCACGCCCTCGAAGTATTTCAAGCTGATACTTACAGAGCTAATAACATCTCTCAAGACTGGAGTGGACGTCTCTATAGCTTTAAGAGAGGTGCTTGGCCAGATAACCAGGGAACAGGTCATAGAGATCAAGGAATATGGAAAGAAGCTCAATGCGTTCATGATGATGTATATGGTACTTGCGACAGTTATGCCTTCTCTAGGAGTCACTATGTTCATAGTCATCGCCGGTTTCATGGGTCTTACGATGGGTCCGCCGGTGATATTTGCGATATTGTTCCTGCTTACTGTCATGCAGTTCTTTTTCCTTGCGATGCTTAGATCAATGAGACCGATGGTGAACCTATGAGTCATAATCTTATAAGTTTGGGGGAGTTCGGTAAGGCCTTCATACCCAAGAGTATAAGGCCGAGACTTAGGAGATATCTTGCTAAGGCAGGATATGAGGAGGTTCCTTACAGACAGTATGGTTTCTTTTTCGTGTTCAGTGTTTTTGTTACAGGTGTTGCGCTTGTCGGTTTCATATTCCCCTACATTCAGGACCTCAACAGTCTACTTTTCATGCTTCTTACTTTCGTGTTCTGGGTGGCTATACAATCTGCAGTGTTGTTTGTTATTGTGATGCTTCTTTATATCCATCTTGATATCAAGATATATAGGAGGACGAAGAATATGGAAGCGGTCCTTGAGGACTTTCTCCGTTATCTTTCAGAGAATCTTAAGGGAGGGATGACCTTTGAAAGGGCTTTGTGGAGAGCGATAAAGCCTCAGTTCGGCATACTTGCTAAGGAGATAAGCCTTGTTGCTAAGAGAGTTGTCACGGGTCAGGATGTCAAGGATGCCCTGATGGAGTTTACAGAAAAGTATGATTCTCCCATATTGAAGAGATCATTCCAGCTGATCGTTGAGGGTATGAAAGGAGGAGGTAATGTAGCTTATATCATAGATAAGGTGGAGAAGGATATAAGGGAAACCAAGGAACTTAAACAGGAGATGGCAGCTGCCAATACGACTTATGTGATCTTCATCGTGGCGATTGTCCTTATCATAGCTCCTGCCTTGTTCGGCCTTTCTTATAATCTTCTTCTGGTTCTTCAGGAGATAGGGGGAACTATATCCAATGCTACCTCCTCAGGGAGTTCTTCTTTTTCCATGATGGACCTTTCAGATATATCCATAGATCCCGCTTCTTTCAGGATGTTCTCGATGGGTGCTCTCACTGTGATCTCTTTCTTCTCTTCACTCATCCTTTCGATAATCAGGAAGGGGAATATGAAGGATGGTGTTAAGTATATCCCTATATTCATAGGTGTTTCTGTTCTCATGTATCTGTTCTTCAGGACTGTTCTATCGTATGTATTCTCTGGTTTTATATAGAAAAAACAAAATATTTAAATATTAGTGGTTCCCTAAAATGTATATTAGTGTATGATAGGTGATGTTAATGAATTCAAATAAAAGAGGACAGGCAGCGCTAGAGTTTCTGATGACTTATGGCTGGGCGATTCTTGTAGTATTAGTGATAATCGGTGCATTGGCTTATTTCGGTGTTTTGAGTCCGGGTAAGCTCGTGCCTGAGAGATGCCAGATTGAGTCCGGTATCAACTGTCAGGATTGGCAATTGGATGCAGGTGATGAATCAGTAAGCCTGGTTATCCAGAACAGTAAGGGAAGAGAGATAGTTATCAATAATCTCACTCTGGATGAGAGCCAGGGAGATGCTGTTTGTGAGAACATATCCAGTGAGACCACTATAAACAACGGGGAGACTGATACCATCTCTGCAGACTGTTCAGGCCTTGAGGCAGGAGGAACCAGGAAGACAAAGATGGACCTTGAGTTAGAATGGTCTTATGAAAGGACCGACCTTAACCATACGGCGAGAGGGCAGGTCTTCGCGAATGTAAATGAATGAGTAAAGTTTACTCTTCATTTTGATTTTATTCTTCTGATTCTTATTGTCTTTTTCTCTTATTAGAGGCTCTTTTGATGGGCTTGAAGGGCCATAGACTGAACATAAACTTTAAATATTACTTCTATTAGGAATTTTATCATGAACAGCCTTAAGATATTCGCTATAATGGCCACTTTCCTGATAGTTTTCTTTCCGCTTAATTCTGCATTGAGCTTCGCTCAGATAACCTCGGTAGACGCCCGAGGTGAGAGCGATGTTGATGGTTTTCTGAAAGGTGATGAGGCTGTAACTTTCGAGGCTATCATTGAGGCTCCGGACAAAGAGACTGCTGTGACGACGGACCAGGTGAGTATCGAGCTTCCATCGTTCGATAGTACAAGCAAGTTTTCCAGTGATATGTGCATGACTTCGAGCTGTACGAAGATGGAGGCGACGCCGGAACATCAGAATTCATATAAATGCACATGCGGTATGACCTGGGTTCCCAAGGAGCCTTTTGATGCTGTGGTGAAGTATAACGAATATTCACATCAGAAGAAAGTTTGTATTGACAGCCAGAGTCCGCAGATACATTCTGTAGAGATAAGTCAGGCGGAAGGGGGGCTGGAATTCGATTATAATGCAGAGGATATCTCAGAGTGTGATTCCTCTGTTGGTATAAAGGAGATAAGAGTATTCGATGGAGAGGATGCTGTGGGCAGTATTGATATCTCCCAGGAGCCCGGCACGAAAGATCCGGCGAATGACGCTAAGGTACTTGATTATTCAAAAGATGGAGAGCATGATTTCAATATAAAGGTAAGGGATAATTTCTGGGAAGGTCTGTCTGATAATGCGAAGCATGCTGATTATGTTACGCAGACTTTCACAACAGATTTCACTAAGCCCGATATAAAGGGGTTTGAGTTCAGGAAAGAAGGTCAGGAAGTGACCCATATTCCTTCATCGGGTCTGACTGGTGAACTGAGCGTGATCGTGGATGATGCTAATCTTGAGAAGGTTACGCTCCTTGCTGACGAGAATAATGATGAGATACCTGTGCCTGTTAGTGATTGTACACCTCTTCATGAGGGTTATAATTGTACTATTACTGGTGTAACGGCTGCTTCTTCCCCGGCGGATATCAATGTCACTGCTACGGATAAGAAAGGTAATATAGCTGAAGCTCAATTCGGCGGAAGCTTCACTAAGGATGAAACTGCTCTTAAAGTTAATTTCATCGGTAAGGAGAATACCTTCGATGGTGACAGTTATTTCAAGGAAGGAGAGAATACTTTCATCATGAATATTGAGGAAGCCGGCTCAGGTCTTTCTCCGGATGATGTATTTCTTGATATGAGCTCATTGCGTGGTAAGAGCAGTGAGAATGTACCTGCAGATCGCTGTGAAGAAGGATGGACATGCTACTGGGATGTTGATCTGGGAGAAGGTAATTCGGCACAGGATTATTATCTCTATGTAAATGCTCAGTCTAAGGATATAGCAGGTAATACTGGTTTCAAAGGCAAGGATCAGGCAAGGGTCTATTATGATGGTGAGAAACCCGAGATAAAGAACCTGTCCATCAAATCCGTTACCGAGAATGGCCTTCTGGATTTCCATAAATCCAATGATGTTCTGAAGATAGAGGCTACTGTGTCTGATAATGTTGGTGTTGATAAGGCAGTGGCCAATATGACCGAGCTCATCGGCGAGAGCTCTTCTGGTTATGGCGAGGTTGAAGGAAGCTGCAGTGAACAGGAAGGAGACTATAAATGCACATGGGAGACTGATCCGATAAGGAACGGACATTCAAAGCCTGTCATTGATTTCGAGTTCCATGATCCTGCTGGGAATGTTCTTGAAAATGAGACAGAGGTGGAGATATACAACCCGACGGATGATGCTCCTGATTGTTATGATATCGAATTCCATGATATATTGCCGGTGGAGTATTCAGCGGTTAAGTACATGAGTGGTTTCTATCTGCAAATGGCTCCTTTTAATCTTAAAGAGAAAGGGTGCGATGGACAGGTCCTGGATTATAGATTGGCAGGAGATTGTACTGCTGGCTCTGTTTTCATGGGGGATACAAGTGAAGAGGGCGAGGATTACAGCGGTTTCATCCAGTTTCCGGTTGATCCCTCGCTTATAAGGGATGCATATGATGGAGGGGGGGATAGTTTCAGGATTCCCGGAGGAGATAAGGAATGTTATCTAGCCATAACGCCTACAAAAGGAGACATGGTCTATAACACTCCTGAGGTGGAGAATGTTTCTTTAGATGTAGAGATAGCTTCAACCATTGATAGCCCAGGTGCTGAGTTAGGAAGTGAGATAGAGGATGTGATAGACCAATATAATGAATGGAGCTGGTGGTATAGGGATTTAAAGGGTTTCATTGATATCCTTTCGGATATTTGTACAATCACTTCGATAATCTCCGGAATCAATGGTGCTCTTGGGGCTGTAATTACTGCTCTTTCTTCTACTGGTATTTTGCAACCAGCTGCTACAGCACTGGCCTATGTTAAACAAGTGATCTCCTGGCTTGATTCTATCTTTAACAGTAAAATTGCAAGCTGGGTATGTGCTTTGGTGCAGTGTACAGCTGCTCCTGAGGAAGAGGGTGAGGGAACCGACGAGATTGATTTTGAAGGGGCTTCCGAGGATGTTGAGAACGAGTATGATGTGCAGGAAGAAGGTAAAGAACTCGGGGAAGGTCAAGGCTCAATTGATATGGATAGTTCTGAGAGCAGTGGGGATTCTCAGGAAGGTAGTGGAGAATCAGATAGTGAGGGTGACATTTTTGACAGTATGGGCGAATTTATGCCTGAAGATGTATCGGTCCAGTTTCCTGGTGGACTTTTGCCAGTTATCAGAGAAACAGGGGAAGCGATTTGGAAAGGTATGGGTGCAGAAAGCCTTTTAGGTCGTGAGACTGTTCAAAGTATTGAAGGTGAAGTTGGTAGTTTCCCTTATACTGAACTTGAGATGGCAAAAAAGAGTTATATTTTATCTATAGTGGGAATATGTCTGCCAGGATTTGTATATAAATCTACAAGGCATATGCAGCTTAAATGCTGGAAGTCCTTGTGTTATTACGAAGCCGCGAATACGAATTTTCCTAAATCGGTATGTGATGATCTTTATTCTTATAGGAGATGCATGGAAGGAGAGTTAGCGGGGATATTACATGCGCTTTTGGGGGCGACAGGATTGGGTGAATTTATTGAGAGGTCAGTGGGTGAATATCTTAATAATCCCAGTGCGCTTATATATGTTGGGACAAAAAAGGGAATAAATTATGCATGTGATTCAAATGGTAATGCAGTGGCTTGTGGAATATCTTCTGCTTTTAATCTGCTTGAGGCTTCAATGCAGCTTTATTCTACTGTCATGGGTGGGATAAATATCATCTCTAATCTAGGAAGTAGTGGTGAGCCTGATTACTGTGAACAGTTGAAGGATGCTTATAATGAGACCAAGGTCGAGGGTGGCGATGATGATAATGAAGGAATGGAAGGTGGTCAGGTATGAGAGCGGGTAAGATAATTGTTGGACTGTCATTGGTAATCATGCTTATGCTCTCCCTGTCGGTGCTTGTGGCGGGGCAGGAATATGGTGATTCAACAGACCCTGAGTTAGATAAAGAGAATAACGATGATGGTGGATGTGATGACCCATCAAAGAAATGTTTTCATGGAAATGAGGAAGAGACGGATGGTGAAGATGAGACAGAGGACGATGGAGTTGGTGTAGAGCAATATGCCACTCTGGATGATATAAATCTAAATCCTAATGAAAAAAATGTACAAAAGAAGCAGGAAAAAGAATTGAGAAAGTTTAAAAAACAATTCGATGAAAAGGTAGATGTGGATAGTAAGGAGATGAGTCAAGAAGAGAAGGAGCTTGCGAATCAGTATTATGACAGGGATACATCTTTTTGGACTTCTATATTTCCTAGTGCTTCTGAAAAGGCAATAGGTGATTTTATAGATAAAGCTACGGGGATTAATGCGGCTTTCAATAATTGGGTTGGTGGAAGTGAGTTCGGAAGGAAGTTGACTGAATGGGTTACAAGCCCAAGTGCCAAGGTAGTAGAGAAGGCTTTTTGCTATGAGCAGACAGAGAAGCTGAGGAATAATTATAAGGATTATTATTCTTCTCGGTTTACAGGAGGTCCAGGAGGATGGCCCAGCCCTGACGGAAGCACAATGATGTATGCATACGGGAGAAGAAAAGAATATGCTGATGAGAACGGGAAAGCTTTAATGGATTGGGACAATGATCATAAATGGTTTCCGGATGCTGATGGAAAACCAAAAGGCTATCTTTATAAGTTTTCCTGGAATGTACACCATCCATATACGTCGGGGGAGATAGAATCTCTCTCAAACTCTCAACTCGATGATAAGGGTCTTCTCGATGATGGGTCCCTTCAGTATAATATAGTGCTTACAACCCAAGGTGGTGAGGATGACTGGTTTGTAAGTGATAAGATAAGGAATGTCTCTCCCGGAGATAATGATGCTAATACAGTCTCATTTTATAATAAAAAGAAATACACAGGTATATACATAAGGTTCGGTAATGGTTTTGAATTGGATGGTAATGCTCGGTACCCTCCTGGCCAGAATGAGAAATGTCCTGAGTATGGCTCTACAACAGAGGATACAGAAGATGATCTGGATAAGAATATTTATTTTAATTCACGGCATTTCCAATATGATCCGGAGGATTCATATATGGACCAGGGATGTGTGATCCCTTATCCTGTATCAGTTAGTCAGATGGGTGGAACTTATTCAGCCAATAAAGAGGGGGATAAAGATGATGATACTGCTGGTACACCTGTGAACAGTGGTACGGAGGGGGATGGTGAATCAGGCGGCGGAGAAGACGATCCTCCGGTTTGAGTGTGATATATATGAAAAAAAGAGGTCAGATAAGTTTTTTTATAGTTGCTGGAGTCCTGATAATCCTTGTTGCAGGTCTGTTCTTTTTCCTGGAGGGGGATTCGGAGAAAGATGTGAAAGAGCCGGAGGAAGGTTCTCCGGACGAGGTTCCCTCGAATGTAGGTCCTGTGCAGAATTATGTGGAGCAGTGCCTTCATGATCTTACAAGAGAAGGCATAGATGAGCTTATGCATCATGGTGGTTATATATATCAGGGTAATATGGTGTCCTCTCCTGATACTACAGAGGGCAATTCTGTTGAAGTGTATCCTGGTTCAGGATATAAGGTGCCTTATTGGTACCATATGAAGAGCAAGAATCAATGCAGTTCTAGTTGTGATTTCTCTTCATTGATGAAGCCATTGTGCAAACAGGAGAATGATTGTTTTCTCTCTGGTGAAAATTCCGTAGAGACAGAGCTCGCGAGGTATATAGAGGATAATATGGACTCGTGCCTTAAATCCTTCACAGGGCTAGAGAAGAAGGGTTATGAGATAGAGGAGCCTGAAGAGTCTCCGGAAGTTAGTATAACGGTAAGGAATGACAGCGTTCTTTCAGAGATGGATTATCCTATATCTATGAAGTTCAAGGGTAAGAATACTGAGAAGTCCCGGTTCTCTGTATCAATGAGCTCATTATTATATGATTTCTATAAGGAAGCTTATGAGGTAACCAAATTTGAGCAAGAGAATGGTTTCGTCTCCAGGCATGCGAAGAATGTCCTGTCCTATTATGCAAGGATGGACGGAGAGTTCCCTCCTTTTAATACTGTCATAACTGGTGTAGAAAAGCCCAGGTGGACAAAATATAATCTGGAGGATAAATTCGAAAAACTGCTTATGTCCTATATGCCTGCTTTAAGGCTTGCAAATACTTCAACAGTGGCAATGCCCAAAATTGAGGATATGGATTATAAGTTTGAACAGGGTGTCTCTAATGAGTTTACAGTAGCACCTTTCTCTGAGGAGAGAGACGTGTTTGTGTCTTTCCTTTATTATGATTGGTGGGATATTTTCTTTGATGTCAGTCCGCCGGAACAAGGGCAAATAATCGGTCCGTCCCAGACTATTGACACTGGAAGTAAGATAGAACAATTGTATGCTAATCTGATACCGTCAGAGTACATGGCTTTTTATGATTTTTCTTTCCCGACAATGGTTGAGCTTAGGAAGATAAATGATAAAGGGAGGCAAAAAGTGTTCCGATTTGCTCTTGAGGGGAATATCAGGGGCAATAGATTCTTTAAATCAGATAGTGATATAACAGGTGATGTTTCTTCATCTGGTTCTTTGTTGTGTGATTTCCCTGGTGAAGAAGTATACGATTTTGAAGTATTAAATGATTATTCAGGTGAATCAGTGGAAGATGTTAAGGTTCATTTTTATGCGGGTGAGGAATGTTCGCTTTCGACTACAAATGGGTCTGGTAAGTTGAAGACAAGGTTACCTATGGCTTCGGGAGGTACCTTGAGGTTCAGAAAGAATGGTTATCTTGACCAATACATCTCTGTGGAAGATCTTGGCAGCAATAAAAAAGTAAGGCTGAAACCTCTTGTACATAAGAATGTCTCTTTGAAGATATTTAATCATAGCACTTATGAGAAGATGTCCACAACAGGTGATCCTCTTGGCACGAGGGATGCCGGACTCAGATCTCCCAACGAGAATGAGACTGTGATTGTCCAGGCTGAGAGGGTAAAGGATAATAAATGGCAGGGAGAGAGCAGTGTGCCGGCATTGTATAATAAAGGTAAAGAGATCTATGATATGTTTGAGCTAACGGAAGGAGATTACAGGGTTACAATCACTTACATCACTTATGAAGGGGTGAACATATCAGAGGAGAAGAATAGAATCTGCATAGAAGAACAGGGGGATCTTACAAGATGTAAAAAGTATCCGAAAGAGGATGATGATGGTGACCCCTTATGTGAAGTACCTCCACAGTGTAGTGGAAAGAGTGGCGCTATAGACAGGGTGGATGATGCTGAATTGGACAGGGAATGTTTCAAGGAATCTGATTGCTATAAGGTGGGGTATTATTGTGAAGATTGTAAAGGTAGTGGCAAGAACGCATCCATGACAAACACTTATATGCCTTCAGCTCCTTTAGGTGGGGCTATAGTCAATAAGACCTCTGGCTATTGGCATGTAGATTATGAGAATCTTATGGATGCAGATAATGTTACGTTCTTTGCATACAGAGCTGATCCTCCGGAGAGACATCATGAGCTTAAGAATATGAAGAATTTTGCGGAGTATTCCATGCAGACACCCTACGCATTCAGGCCAGAGCTGGAATGAAATAATGGTAGATCAGAGTTTGGTGAACTATGTCAGGACGTATCTTTCGCAGGGCTATACAAGACAGCAGATACAACAGGCCCTGATTAGCTACGGCTATGATAACCAAACGGTCATAGATGCTTTCAAAGAGGATCAGAGACAGAGGCTTTACCTCTCCACGCCCCCGAGGGTTAGCCAGCCTGTTGAACAGAGGCCTGTTCACCATGAGCATAATGTGCCTAAGAGGAATGTTCTCCTCATGGTAGGCGTTATAATTTTTATTGCATTGGCGGCTTTCCTTGTGATATATTTTGTCCAGAGCGGCCCATCAACAACAGACCCTTCAGAGGAGAGCCCTTCAGGAACACAACAGGAAGAGGATGATCTTCTCACTAACGATGAAGTGACAGATGAGGATGATGAAAGCGAGGAACAGAACAAGACGGATGAGAAAACGGTCAATGATACGGAAGAGGAGAGTGATGATGAGCTGTTCAGTCCCAAGAAGGGTAAGATAGAGCTTTTCGAGTACATGTTCTGTGACGAGATAGACCAGTTCTACAACTGCTTCGAGAATAAGGAAGGGGTTTTCAGGAAGGGTGATAAAGTATACCTGATGTTCAAGCTTCATCTTAAGTCACAGGAGGTGAAGGGAATAAACAAGATCGGCTTCTTCGAGGACAGGGAAGTCATAGACCCAAGGGGAAATGTTATAAATAACCTAAGTTATGATAATGTCATGGATGTGACAAGGGAGGTCAAGGAACCAGGGAAGTTCTCTCTTCCTGTTTATAACACGATACAGACGGATAATAGCACGATGAAGGGTAAATACACA
>JBNJDG010000017.1:0-19163 GCA_051819665.1 Nanobdellota archaeon | reverse complement strand
TACTGATTGGTTGCCGCAATATGACTGGGATAGAGGGGATATAATCAGACTGGGATATTCTAACAGGATCATTTTTGATGAGAATGATGATAGTGATGTAATCGATGTCTGCATGAGGAAAAGCGCAAGGAATTGCTCACCCCAATCGACAGACATATAAATCCCTGATAATGTGATTGTCTTATGTTCAGGGGAAAAAGGGGAAGCCATAAGGTACTGATAAAGCTGTTCGGGATAATCCTTGGCCTGACCATAGTCATGATAATAGGCCTATATTTTGCCCAGAATAATGGTTTTGAGGCTGCGAGAAGGCAGTATTTCGCTATTGATGGTGCTTACATGGCCGAAACTTTAATGGCTTCGCCGGGACCGGCATGGGTTAATTATTCTCATAAACTTGATTATGATATCAATGCTTCGGACGGGGAATTCAATGTAGAGTCTAACAGCAGGGAATTTGTAGGGTGGATAAATGTTTCAGTCGGCTCTACGGGAGAGGAAAATTATTTCAAGAGATCGGATATAATCTATTTGAATGATGATCCTTCACTGCCTTCTTATTCATGTACTCCTCTCGAGCTCAACAGGAGTTCACTGGGTATAGTGTATGAAGGAAATGAAGGCCACTATCATGAATTAAATGTGCTTGAATTCGGCAAAATCGATGTCTCCAAGGATCTGCCTTCAAAGCATGAATATGGTGAGGTCATAATATTTGCAGAGGGTGAGGAAGAGATAAGATTCGGAGATGATTCCTCTGATCTTGCCTGCAGGCTTGCCGAGTCTTCAGGCTTCATACCTCTCCCGGATGATTCCCTTACGGAGAACATGATAAGGATAGAAGGTAAGATGTCTATCAGAAATTTTTCGGAGGCGTTCAGATGAACAAGAAAGGGGATGCGTGGGAAGCGACGAATTTCCAGTTTTATGTGCTCTTCTCGATACCTCTTGCACTTGCCATATTGTTCATATTCATAATGGTAGGGGACTCGACAACATCTTCCATAACAGAGCATGATGAAGAGCTCGAGGAGCATATACTTGTTTCGCGGATACTCAATACCTGTTTTGCTTATCATGACGATGATGTTATGAGGACATATCCTGTCATAGACCTCGATTCCTTTAACAGAGAGAGGCTTAACAAGTGCATGAATTCGTCAAGGTATGAGTTTTTGCTTGACCTCCGGTGGGAAGAGGGGTCGAAGATAGTCCGTAGTGATGATCATGTGCCGGTGGATGTCCAGAAGGAGTTTAATGCGATCGTTTTCGACGGAAGGCTTTATAATGCAACCCTAACTCTCGGTTATGTGGAGGAGAGAATATGAACAAGAGAGGTATTAACTCGGACCAGATAGTTGATATCGTCTCGGCGATGATACTGATAGCCCTCTTGTTGGTTGTCTATTCGATAATCTCGTCTCAGGAGGGCCCTGATGATATTGTCTTACGGGAAGCGAGGCAAAAGAATCTGCTCACGTATGAGGTCTCTACACTTTTGAGGTCTCCTGTTGAAAGTGGGGTTTCGATGGAAACAGACGAGCTCAATATCTCGGGAAAAGAATATGCGATAATAGACGGTAAGGAGAAGATAAATATAGGCATGGAAGAGGATTATGATTCTTTGGTATTTGATATTGAGCCTGTTGCGGATATTGCTGTCATGGAAGGTTATGATAGTGTGGATATAACAGGAGCAGTACCTGGACACCCTAATACGGAGGATAATGCTTTCCTTTCTCCGGGTGCGGATTACGATGCTTCAGATCTTCGCCAGTGGGTCTCTAGCGGCGGCAGGCTTATAGCCACTGATTATGCTATAGAGGATCTTGAGAAAACATTCGGCGATATACCGATATACACAGAGAAGAGACCTATACCTAAGTCTCCTGTAAAGGCGGAGGTTATGGGTCAGGATATGAAGATTGATAATGTGTTCTGGTACGTGAAGAACGATTCGGAAGCAGAGCCTCTTGGTGAGTATAAAGGGCTTGAGAAGGACTATGGTCATCCTGGTTATAGGTTCTCTTTCGGTGACGGGAAAATTGAATATTTCCCTTTCTTCCTGAGCAGGAATCCTCTTGATGGTCTTTTCCCCGAGCCTTCTTATCCAGAGGACATAAGCATCGATGTGAAATTCAGGGCTCAGCCGGTGAGGAGTCATGTTGGTGAATTGACTGCGAAAATGGAAGTGAGTATAGCCGGACCGCTTGAGAGATTCATAGAGGATTGTTCCCTGCCTTGTGATTATCCTGTTACAGTAAGCTCGAAAGGGAAAGTGATGATAAAGAATATAAGGGGCGTAAAGAAGAATGATGAGATGGTCCCCCAGAGGGACTTTGCGGATAAGATCACAAATGCTTATAATGAGGGGGATATGGCTCCCATAAAGGAGAAGTTTGAGGCCATGATGAAGGATTATGAGACTGAGAGATATGAATATTCGGTACAGATAGAGGATGAGCAAGGTGTCATAATGGAAACGGATTATTCGGATACTGGTGAGTACGTGTCTCTTGAGAAGGTCCTGGCGGAGTTTTCGCTCCCTCTTCGACAGCCAGGCAAGAACCTCACTCTCAGGGTAAAGGAATATACGATGGGGGGTGTCCAGACAGAATGACGAAAAAAGCCCAGATGAACATATTGATCTTTCTGCTCGCCCTTGTTTTGACCGTTTCCTTCATCTTGAATATGATGGATAAGAACGAGGAAAATCTTGGAGCTGAGGATACTTATATAGGGCTGAAACAGCTCTCTTTGCTTGAGGAGTATCAGGAAGGGAATATGAGATTGTTGTATTATGAGAAGCTGGGTTCTTTCCTTCTGCCTTCGGCGCTTTATGACCTCGGTCAGGAAGGTGGTTTCCCTGAAAAAAGCCCTTGTGGTGAGGACGGGAATTATAATTATTGGTTCAATAAGACTTCCGATTGCAAGCCGGATATAGAAAAAGGCCTGGATCATCATCTGAATGAAAGGCTCGGGCCTTATACGGATATGGATTACAGGTTCGCTGTTAATGATGTTGTTAGTGCTGTGGCAACCGAGAATCTTGAGATCGGTGATGACGAGAAATATCTCCCAAGGCCTTCTTTCAAGATGTATACGGATTATGACTTAGAAATTTATGATAAACTTTTCAGTAAGGCGGATTCGTTGAGAGAGCAGTGCATGGACAGGAAGGATTACCAGCAGTGCGTCGCTCAGAGGCTTTCCCATCTTGATTATGAGACAGGGCATGAGTGGTCTGATGATTGTAATATAGGTGAAGAGAAAGTCTTCTATCATTTCGTGGAGAATTATAAGGACTGTCTTGAGTCCATAGGCACTGATTGTACCTGTGAGTTCTCGATGGATATAGGGGATTCTTCTCTGGATGGAGAATATGAGATGACTCTTTTCGAGAACGGGAATGTCAGCATGGGAGAACTTGAGGAGGAGTTGAGCGTCAATCCTGCGAGGTTCTCGCCTGATGGTTCTTCGGTCAGGACACCTGAAAATCTGAAATTCGTGTTTGAGTATGATGAGGGAGAGCTTGAAACCAGTAAACTGATATCCGGCACTCATGATAAAGAGATGGAGCCCGTGAGCATATACAAATCGCCACCTACTGAGTTCCAGGAGACGAGCATGTACGAGTTCAGTAACAAGGAAGGGGAGAGCTGCGGAGTTTACCCGAGGACGGCCAAGGTATGCGTCAAGGGCAAGAATGAGTATAGCATATATGCTGATGAGTTGAGGGACCTGAAGATACCGGTGAAATTCAGCATATACTTCAATGATGTTTATCCTCCCGGAAGGGTTGATTTTGATGTCAGGAACAAGAAAGGGGATGAGGGGGCGGTTGTCCTCAACTTCACGAAGAGGGAGGAGAGGGATATACTGAAGTATAACATATATTACAGTAAGGAGGAGATAAGCAGTGTAAACAATATTGAGCCGGATATCAATATAAGCAGGGATGATGTAACCGAGGAGAACTTTGTCAAGGTCATTGCCGGTCTGGAGGATAGGCAGGAATACGATTTTGTGGTGACTGCGGAAGATGTTTTCGGGAATGAGATAGAAGAAGTCGAGCCGGAATCAGTTACGCCACAGGATAATCTTGCGCCGGAGAGGGTGAAGATCAATGAGAAGGGTTCATCAGGAGGAGTATATAAGGTCACGCTAAGCGAGCCCGCTAGGGTCTCTTTCGATTGGGAGAAACCGGAAAAGAACATCAACGGCAGGAAGCTTGTGGATCTTGAGGGGTATTTTGTCTATCATTCTTCCAGTAAGATAGAAGCGATGCCCGGGGGATTAGAGAAGGATGCCTGCACCGGAAACTGTAATTTTGTGCGTAAGGAATCTTTCTCAGGCATGTTTGATGAGGGCACCCATTATTTCGTGGTTTCTGCTATAGATGAGGTTCCTAATTATGTCCATAAGTCTGAGGGAGCTGATGATTCTGAAGAGAGAACCAATACTGTTGATTATATAGATAGGATGGAGAGTGAGCAGAATGAGAAAGAGTTGGTCCATCCGGTAGAGAAAAAGAAGATCGTCTCCTGTTATGGCTGGAGGCAGCTGGATGGAGGGCAGGACTGGCACGATGGTATCGATTTCTCGATTGCAGAAGGAACACCCGTCGGTTCGGTCGCACCAGGGAAGGTACATTATGTCTGCGAGAATTATGATAATGTGAAGAACGGCGGGAAAAAGGAATGCCGTGGTTTCGGGACAAACGTCATAATCCATCATGAGTCTCTGGGCACTTATTCCCGGTACAGCCATCTTTCCGATGTTAATGTGGAGGAAGGAGACAAGCTCTCGGAAGGAGAGGTATTCGCCCGGAGCGGGAACACAGGTTATTCGGAGGGAGATCATCTCGATTTCAAATATTATCTCAACGGCAATTTCAGGGAGAAGAAGAATGATTGGTCAAGGAACCCTCTCTGTTACTTGTCCTCAGAGGATATAAGTTTTGCCAACAATGCTTACAGTTGTAAGGATGATGACGGAGCATCCTTAAGCAAATGTCCTTTCAGGGAGGATTATTGATATCCTGTTTAATTAACAAGAACCTTTAAATATTATTGATTTCCTGCCACTCCTGAAGGGGGTTTTTTGAAAATGCAGTTACCTTTAGACCAGATAATTTCAAGGATCAAGGAGAACAGTACACTGTCGGATGAAGAGATCGAGAAGAAGATCAACGATAAGACCAAGCAGCTCTCAGGCCTTATATCAAAGGAAGGAGCGGCCCAGATCATAGCCAATGAGCTCGGGATAAAGCTTTTCAAGGCTGATGGCCCGGTGAAGATAGACCAGATAGTCTCGGCCATGAAGAATGCGGAGACGGCCGGTAAGGTCATCAAGAAGTATGATGTGAACAATTTCCAGACCTCTGACGGCAAGGAAGGGAAAGTCGGCAGTGTCATGATAGGTGATGAGACCGGCAGGATAAGGGTCACTTTCTGGCATGATATGACCGATAAGCTTGAGCAGTTCAACGAGAACGATATAATAAAAGTGAGGGATGCCTATGTCAGGGTCAATAATAACCGTGTAGAGCTTCACATGAATGCTAGGTCCAAGCTCTTCGTCAATCCTGAAGGCGTCACTATTGGTGAGGTCAAGGAATATACGAGCAACAGGAAGAAGGTAAAGGATCTTAAAGAGGGGGATGAGAATGTGGAGATCCTCGGGACCATAGTCCAGGCTTTCGAGCCGAGGTTCTTCGAGGTCTGTCCCGAATGCAACAGGAGGGCAAAGCCTACTGAGGGGGAATATCGTTGCAACACCCATGGTTCTGTGGATCCCAAATATTCTTTCGTGATGAATGTCCAGGTTGATGACGGAACAGGGAACATCAGGATAGTATGTTTCAGGAACCAGGCTAAATCTCTCCTGAAGAAAGAGGATAATGATATCCTTGCTTATAAGGATGCTCCCGGAAGCTTTGAGGAGGTCAAGCAGGAACTTCTTGGTGAGTTTGTGAAGATTGTCGGCAGGGTCACGAAGAATAAGATGTTCGATAGGGAAGAGATGATCTCCCAGTTGGTCTTCAGGGATCCTGATCCTGAGAAAGAGCTGAATCAATAGACTTAGTATGAGCCGGATCCGGCTTTAATTTTCATTTCATTTTCTGGGAAAAATATATAAATGCCTCCGGATAAGATGATGAAAAAGGGGTGTTTAGATGGTTGACGTTGGTATCAAAGGATTTGAAAATCTTCTCTCGGATGGTATTCCCAGGTATTCGAATGTGCTTGTCTCCGGAGGGGCAGGTACAGGTAAAACGATTCTCGGGTTGGAATATATATGTTATGGTGCAGAAAAAGGTGAGCCGGGGCTTTTCGTTTCTCTCGACCAGTCCCAGAAGAATCTCGTTGAGCAGGCAGACAGGTTCGGCTGGAACCTAAAGAAGCAGATAAAGGATAACAAGGTGAGTGTCCTCGATCTTGAGCTTTCTCAGGTTGACAGGAATCTGGCTAATATAATAATAGATGAGGCCAAGGTCATAGGAGCTAAGAGGATAGTCATCGACAACCTCGCCCTTCTCTCGATGAGTCCGGTTTTCACTGACGGTTCTGAGAATTTCGGGATACTCGAAGGGAGCAAGATAATAGGTGCTTCTGAACCGAGGCAGTTCATATACAACCTCATACATATACTTGAGAAAGCAAAGGCCACTACTTTCTATATTACCCTTGCAGGGAAGGATTCTGATACAAGGGATTGTATCTCTGAATATATATGTGACGGTATGATGAGGCTCAGGACAAGGTCTCTCGGAAAATCTTTCCTGAGGACGATAGAGGTATTGAAGATGAGGAAAGCGAGGGTCAATGGCGGGATATATACATTTGACATAACCGACGAAGGAATTGTGGTGGAAAAATGAAATCCGAGAGAGTGAAGACCGGGATAGAAGGATTCGATAAGCTTGTTGACGGAGGGCTGCCTTCCGGTGCTAATATACTCCTTTCAGGAACACCTGGAACAGCAAAATCGATATTCTCGCTCCAATATGCTTATACAGGGGCAAAGGAAGGGGAGAACACGCTTTATGTCAGTTTTGAGCAGGCAAGGGATGATATAATAACGCAGGGGGAACAGCTCGGCCTTAAGCTGAAAGGACTGGAGAAGAAAAAGAAGTTCCATCTCATGTGCGTTCCGGTCAAGGATATAGACCACACTACTTTCCCGATGATAGTGGATTATATAAAGAAGAATTATATAAAGAGGCTTGTTATCGATTCTCTCTCGACATTGACTATAAATGCGCCAATATATGCAGCTATAAACGATCTTTTCCTCAAGGACCTCATAACGAGGGATTCCATATATTCCCCTTCGATAGGCGGCGATTTCATACTGAAGAGGTATGTCTACATGCTTATAGGTGAGTTGCAGGAGCTTGATGTGACCTCTTTGTTGATCTCAGAGATATCAGAGGAGAGCAAGTACATGTCGAGGGATACAGTCTCGGAGTTCCTTTGTGACGGGATAATACAGATGATGTTCGAATCGATGGGCGGTGAATTTTCAAGGTCTCTTCTTGTGCGTAAGATGAGGCACACGAAGAATGATGAGGACATACATCCGGTTGAGATATCGAAAAAGGGACTTGTAGTTCATGATCTGGAGTGATTTTGGATGAAAAGGACAGGGGCTATCTCAAAGAGAGTTTTGCTTTCGAAAGCTTTGAGATTCAAGGATGGTAGAATAAACATTTGGGGCATACCTGGTTCTTTATTCTCAAATTATTCTCTTTGTTATTTTATCAGAGCCCTTGAGGTTGAAAATAATATCCAGGGCCTTGATACTTTCTATTGGATGGGTTTTTATCAAGGACATGGCGCTGCTTTGGTCATCAAGAATAAA
This sequence comes from Nanobdellota archaeon, assembly GCA_051819665.1. Taxonomy (GTDB): domain Archaea; phylum Nanobdellota; class Nanobdellia; order Woesearchaeales; family CAZZGN01; genus JBNJDG01. Next base: position 11,297 of record JBNJDG010000017.1, on the reverse strand, counting down.
TTTGGAATAAATAAGAAAGTTCTTGAGAATGTTGTTGGCCAAGGTGAAATGCTTGGTTACGGCAGGATATTTATAAAGAAACATGATTTTAAGAGATGTGATTTTATTTTTGAAGTGGATTCTTCAATTGCAGAACAGTACAGGTCGGTGTATGGTAAATCGGATAAAGGTGTTTGTTATCATTTTATGGGTCTTTTTGCAGGGACTGTCAGTTGTCTTTTGAATAAAGATGTTTCATGTGTAGAAAAAAAATGTATGGCAAAGGGGGATAAGTTTTGTATCTTTCGTGTTAAGGAAACACATGAGTTTGATGAAAAAGATCTTCCTAAAAAGATGCCTTCTCCGGAGAGACTAGGTGACAAAAAGACCACAAAAATGCTCAGATGATGTATTCATGATTGAATCTTCTTTTATGTGTGGTTAGTTCTTTGTATATTATGTTTGATTCTTGTTCAATTGAAGGTGGTTTAAAATTACCAATGTTTTTCACCATACCACTGAAATTATTTTTTTCTATATTATGATTTGTGTGTCCTTTCCAGCATATAGCTAATCCTATTTCTTTGTTTAGGTTTTGAGAGTAGGTGAATATATAGTCTATCATTGAAGTAGAAAGGTGAAGTCCTCTGAATCTTTTGTCGGTGGTCATTATTCTGCTGTATTCGACAATATTCGATGGTCCATGTTCATTGATCAGGTGATTAATCTTTCCCTTTGTATCTCTTATCATAGGGAAAGGTTCATTTATCTCAGACTCATATTTCTTAATGAGGTTCTTGTCCTGGATAATTTTCCTTGTTTCATTGTATTGTTCTTCGTTTATCTGATCTGTTATTATTCTGACAATTATACCCAAATCTCCATCTACAAAACCGCCGAGTGCAATAGAATTTTTATCGTATTCATCTAATTCTATTTTTTGTTTGCTTTTGTCTTGGAGATAGTTTATCTTTTTGTTAATTTCATATCTTATCTTAAAATATTTCTCGAGCTCTTCTTGTCCTTCTAGTGGTCTGAACAGGAGATTATTCTTGTAGTTATTCTTAGATTCAGGCCTTTCTTTAAGGGAAATGATCTCTTCAATTTTATTTATTCTATTTTCTAGGTCCTTTCCGTCATAATCAATGCATGATGGGTGTTTTTTATTTTCTTCATTTATTATGCCTATGTTTTTGTGATTTTCCAAGAAGGAGTTTATTTTGTTTGTTTTCACATCATTTGTAAAATGTCCTATATATGAATCATTACTGCTTTTCAGTAATTTTCCTGCTTCTTCAAGATTAGATACTATGTTGATATATTTTGCTCCCATTGATTTATAAATATTTTTAAGTTCTTTTATCCTTTCATTATTGTCTGATATAATTAGAATTGGTCTCATATCTGGTACCTCCCCGGAGCAATTATATTGTTTGGATCAAGCGCATTGTTTATGTCCCTGTATATCTTCCAATTGCCTGGATTTGGTACGTGCATATTTTTTCCCATTCCTATAATACTTGTCCTGTAAGTGAAAATATCATTCTCATAGAATTTTTTCAGGAGGGATTCGTATGTCTCAAAAGCCTTTTCTTTATCTTTTAGTTTATCATAATTAAGATTGAGTATCCCTACGCATCTGAAAGGTTCGACGAGTGTTATGGTTACTGGAATCTCGAATCCGTGTCTTTTGGAATGCTCTTTTGTTATTTCGTACATCTTTCTTGCATTCTCTCCCTTTGAATCAAATGTAGGGGAAATCCAGAGTGTTCCAGTATTGTAAGGTTCGGTTCTCCATCCGATGTTATCTTCTGCAATGTCTGAAGGTACCCCCTTCATCAGCCCGTGAAGGTTTTTGTATCCTGTCATGGCCTTCTCCGCTATGCTTCCTAGTTTTGTGAAATTCATGGATTTTCCCAGGTTCTTATATAATTCTATTTTTTTATCATTGAAGAACATTATATTTGCATTACTCCCTTTGAATTTCTCTTTAATTCTCCTTTTTTTTGCTCTGATTAATCCTTTATCCCCATAAATCCCACCGAGAGCTGTCCAGTAAACTTTTCTTTCAGATTCACTGCTCACTGCTCTTGAGGCTTCTTCATAGTTCATGATTTTATCCTTGTATTCTTCCGGGATTTTGCTCGTGGTTACCAGCATTCTCATCGGGTCAGCTATATGTACTAGGCTGTCCATTATCTCCTTTTGTCTCAAGTCCCTAATATTGTCTAAAAGTGTTTCAAGATTTTCTTCTTTTGATGTTGTTATTCTGAATGAATTGAAGTCTGCTGGCATATTATATAACTGGAATTCCGCTTCTGTAACAACTCCATACGGTCCCTGGACAAAGATGCCGTTAATATCAGGACCTATATTGGGATATGTTGTGGGTTTTAGGACTTTTCCGTTCCCCATTATTGCCTCTATCCCAGTGATGTTTTTTCTTCTGTTGCCCATGGGTGTGTGTCCGAACCCTCCTTCAAGGCTATTGCCTATAATACTGGAATCTTTTCCCGCTCCTGTTGCATCCATTATCCAGTTGTTGTTTTCTATCGAAGTAAGAAATTCATATAGCTCTTCTTGAGAAACCCCAGGCTCAAGCCTTATTCTTCCCAGTTCATTATCAAAAGATTTGATTGAGTTCATCTCACTGAGATCCAGAATAACATTGTTCTCTTTCAGAGGAAGCATGTCGCCGTATCCTATGTTCTTTCCTCTGCTTATCGGCCATATACCAGTATTCGTTTCATTAGCATATCCAATGATATCTTTTATCTCTTCTTTGTTTTTCGGTTTTACAACACCTTTGATTTTTTTATTGATACCCAGAGAATTTTTCAGGTATTCTTCCGGAATATTTTCGTGTTTAAAATAAGAAATATGGTTAGGGAAATCACTGTTCATAATCACTACACCTCTTTTTTTATATAGCTTTTTTTTAACTTGTTCCTTATAAAATTTTGCCTGTTAACGAATATATTTTCACTGGACACTGGACATGTCCGGATGAGATATTTAAATGACTCTTCCTCATGACTAGATTGGGCTAAAAAATCCCAACACCCTCCCTCCGGCTTTAGGGGCTTTTGCCCCTTTCCGGAGTGAAAAAAGATGCGAAACCCGCATGGGTGACCCTTAGGGATCAGCAAGGAGGTAAGAAAAATGAACAACACACCTGAAAAAAAATTTGTGGCGAGTCCGGTTTCTGCCACTATCTGGAAGAATAAATCGGAAAAGGACGGCAAAGAGTTCTCTTTTGAGACAGTTTCCCTTGAGAGGAATTTCAAGGACAAGAACGGCGAGTGGAAAAGTACTTCGAACATGAGGGTCAATGACCTTCCGAAAGCAGCACTTGTGCTTAACAAGGCTTACGAATATCTCAATATGGAGGTAAAGATTTAAATAGGTGATTAATATGGATGCTGATGCAGAAAATGTTTCCGGTGATAATATGGAAGAAGGTAAGAAGGAGGAAGTAAAGGTCACTCTTAATGATCTCCCCGGCGTGGGTGCTGCTACCGCTGACAAGATGAAGGAATCAGGATTCGGGGATGTCCTTTCTGTTGCAGTGGCTACTCCCGGACAGCTCCTGGATGCCACGGGCATGTCCGAGGCTGTTGCGAGGAAAGTCATAAATGCAGCAAGATCCGCCCTTGAGATGGGTTTTGAATCAGGAGAGGACATACTCCACAGGAGAGAGAAGGTTGAGAAGATAAAGACCGGTAGTGAAGCTATGGATAAGCTCATGGGTGGCGGTTTCGAGACCGGTGCCGTGACAGAGGTGTTCTCTGAATTCGGAGGAGGCAAGACACAACTGGCCCATATGCTTGCAGTAAGGGCTCAGATGCTCTCGGATGAGAAGGATCCGGCTGTCGTTTATATTGATACAGAGAACACTTTCAGGCCGGAAAGGATAAAAGAGCTTGCTGAAGGGGCAGGAATAGATCCGAATGAGGCCCTTAAACACATCAAGGTTGCCAGGGCTTTCAATTCAGATCATCAGATGCTCCTCGCAGAAAAGGTTGAAGAGCTTATAACAAAGCAGAACCTTAATGTCAAGCTTGTTGTGGTTGACTCTCTTACTGCTCATTTCAGGGCGGAATTCATAGGCAGAGGGACCCTGGCTGAAAGACAACAGAAGTTAAACAAGCATATGCATCATCTGCTCAAGATAGCGGATGCGCATAACATCTGTGTGTATATAACCAACCAGGTTATGGCGAAGCCGGATCAGTTCTTCGGAGACCCTACAGCAGCGATAGGTGGACATATTGTAGGTCATGCTTCTACCTTCAGGGTCTATCTGAGGAAAGGCAAGAAAGGTTCGAGAGTGGCTAAGCTTGTCGACAGTCCGAACATGCCTGAAGGGGAATGCAACTTCTATGTCGAAACAAATGGCCTTAAGGACATTTGATTTTTTTATTTTTCAGAAAACTTTATAAATTAATTCTTATACGCAGCTATTATCTGCCCAAAGGCAGTGCACTTCTTAGGAAGTGAAGTTAAAAGGTGAGATAGATTATGTACGGAAATAATGAAGGATTTGCTCCCGTAAAAGAGGGAGAACAGCTTGATGTCAAGATAGAAGCGGTTGGCGAAAAAGGCGATGGTATAGCCAAGAAAGACGGCTTTGTTATCTTCGTGCCTGACACCAATGAAGGCGACGAAGTGAAGATTAAGGTTACAAAAGTTCTGAAGAAAGTCGGCTTCGGAGAAAAAGTAGGCGAGTCCGAATCATCAGAATCGCAGGATGAACAGGAGGAGAGTAACGAAGAACCTGAAGAGGCTCCTGAAGATTCAGAGGATTTCGGCGAGGAAGATTCTGAAGAACCCAAAGAATGAGATGTTTTTTGGCTATAAAAATTCCGGAATATATTTCCGGTAAACTTTATTTTAATTCTGAAGGAAGCTTAAAGGTAGTTGATAAGGATAAGTTGCATATAACCCTGCATTTCTTTGAAGATGAGGATCCTGATAAGATAATCAAGGCTCTGGACAAGTTCAATTTTGACCCGTTCACAGTAAGGATTACAAAGATAAGGCTCTTTCCGAGTAAGAAACCCAGGCTCGTGGCTGCTTTCCCGGAGGAGAATGAACGGCTGAAACTTTTACACAGAGGGCTTATGAAAACCCTTAAGATAAACAAAAAGAAACTAAAGCCCCATATTACCCTGGCCCGGATAAAAAAGCTTGATCATTTTGAGCCGAGGGATCTTGATATTGAATTCAGTGTGGACAGGATATATCTCATAGGGAGCACGCTTACAGAGCAGGGCCCTGTATATGAGGACTTGGCAGTGTTCCCAAAAAGATTTAAGAAAGAAGGATGATCCAGAAATCATGTGGATAAAATATCTGATAGGTATAGCAACAGTTTTCTTCTTCAGGCTTATGCCTCACCCGCCTAATGTAGAGCCTATCATGGCGACGATGATGCCTTTCGCTAAAAGATGGGGCAAGTATGCTGCTATGATCTTCACTTCTGTCTCTATAATCCTTTTCGATCTTCTTACAGGCACAATCGGCGAGTGGACGCTTATGACTGTGCTTTCTTATGCTATCATAGGTCTTGCTGCAGGGTATTTCTTCAATAAGAGGTCAAAGATAATACATTATGTCGGTTTTTCATTCGTCGCCACTCTATTCTATGATGCTGTTACTGGCATTGGGACGGGCGTTTTATTCTTCGGTCAGGGATTTATGGAGACCCTGCTTATGCAGATACCCTTCACTCTGTATCATCTTGCGGGTAATGTGGTTCTCGCTGCAGTTGTCTCTCCGCTTCTTTACAGATGGGTGCTTGATAACCATCAGATGGATGATGACAGGCTGTTGTCCATGCTTTCATTCAGAAAGCCTTATAAATAAGTGGAAGGGATGATGGTTCAATGATAAGGGCGATAACTCTTCTTATTGGGACCACGATCGGTGCAGGCATCCTGGGGATCCCCTATGCATTGTACAGGGGAGGATTTCTTACAGGTTTGATAGTTGCTGTAGTTGTGGCTCTTGCTATGATCTTCATAAACCTGTTCATAGGTGAGATAACCTTGAGGACCAATAAGACTTACGAGCTGAGCGGGTATGCCAGCAAGTATCTCGGTGTAAAGGGAAGGAACATCATGGTCATCACAATGGTCCTCGGCATATATGGTTCTCTTGTAGCTTATCTGATCGGACAGGGTGAGGTATTGGAGGCTCTGCTTCCTGTAACTCCCTTGCAGGGCACCATCATTTTCTTCCTGCTGGCTTCCATGTTGTTATACAAAGGGTTGAGTGTCATCGGAAGGTTTGAGCAGTGGATGGTTATAGGGATAGCTCTTATAACCATAGCTTTGTATTTCATGAGTGTGGGTAATATAAATGCCGATTATCTTACCGGTTTCAACGGGATGAATATATTCATGCCCTTCGGTGTCTTGGTGTTTGCGTTCAAGGGTATGGTTGCTATCCCTGAGATGAAAGAAGAGCTGTGTAAAAATAAGAGGAAGTTGAAGAAGGCCATAATCATTGGAGGATTGCTCCCTTTAGCTCTGTATATAGTATTCTCTTTTGTAGTCATAGGTACTTCTGCTGTGGAATTCGGTTCGGGAGAGACCATGGCGAACCTTGTGCTTGATGAGACACTCGGGAAGACCGCAGGTCTCCTGATGAATGTATTCGCTTTTTTTGCTATGGCAACATCCTTCCTGAGCCTGGGTCTTGCGTTGAAATGGGTCTTCCATCTTGACTTCGGCCTCAGCAACAAAATTTCGTGGCTTGCCACCATAATCCCTCCCATAGCCGTGGTTCTCCTTGGCTTGACTTCTTTCATAAGCACACTGGGTTATGTGGGTGCTGTAACTGGGGGTTTGCAGGCTGTTCTGGTAGTGGTCATGCATAATCGCTCAAGGAGACTGGGAGAGAGGGATCCTGAGTTCACAGTCACCGGAAGCAGGGTAATTGCGGCTTTATTGATCGTATTTTTCCTTGCCGGGATGGTGTTCGGGACGATGTATGCTTAATTTTCCATATTGAAAAGAAATAGATTTATAAATGCGTAGCTGCTTCCCATAGTCTAGAGCCGAATCAGGGAGGATGGCCGAAAGGGACTCCCTGTGTGCTGATGAGGCGATAAAAATTCAGCGATAGATAAATAAATTCTATTGCTGTTTAAGAGTGGGCTTGACGCAACTGAAAAATCAGTTGGCACTTTGGTGGCGCATAAAGCACCACTCTTAAAGGTGGGCTTGAGCTTAGCGAAACCCACTTTGTGCCACGAATCCAGGAAATGATTCGGGCGACAAAAATTCAGCGATAGATTGTTTCTATTGCTGGGAGGATGAAGATGACAGAAGATTACCTAATAGATTCGAAGACATACCTTAAATCGGGTATACACATAGGAACGAAATTCAAGACCAATTATATGGATAAGTTCATCTATAAAGTAAGGAGTGACGGGCTTAAGATACTCAATCTCCAGAAGATAGACGAGAGGATCTCAGTAGCAGTGAACTTCCTCGCACAGTATAATCCTGAGGATATATTGATAGTCTGCAGGAGGGAGAATGGCTGGAAATCAGTCAAGAAACTCTCAGAGATGACAGGAATAAAAGTATTCGCCGGCAGGTATCCTCCGGGTATCATGACTAATCCTAATCTGAGGTTCTATACAGAAAAGAAGATCGTCATGGTTGCGGATCCGTGGCCTGACAGGAACGCTATAAATGATGCTATGCTGATCGGCGTACCGGTCGTTGCCCTTTGCGATACGAACAACCAGTCGAATAATATCGACCTTGTTGTGCCTTGTAACAACAAAGGAAAGAAGAGCCTCGGGCTCATGTACTACCTTATAACGAAGGAGTTCATGAAGAAGAAAGGCATGATAAATTCTGATGAGGAGTTCAATGCTAAGCTTGAAGACTTTGTAGAGGAATGAATCCTCTATAATTCTTTATTTCTGATATTTTTCTGCAGTATTGATAATCTTGTCAGGGTTTTTTAGGATCTCGTTGTGGCAACCGCTGATATTCTCATATCCTTTGAGGTCGACCTTTTCCTTCAGTTCATCTATATATTTGTGATCGAACAGACCATCCTTTTCTGTTGTGATGATTGTTGTTCCTATACCTTTGCCTTTAAGCTCTATTCCCTCATAATCAAAATCAGTTGTATCCTGGGCAAGGGCGAAGTTGTTCTGAAGGTTCTTCAGGAAACCGAGGGCATATGAGACTCCATGGTTCTTGTATTTTCCCTTCATGAAATCCGTCAACCCTCTTCTCAATAACTCATGTCCATTATAATCCACCTTCTCAACAGGGGATACCATGACATTATCTTTTGTATAGAAATCATCATTCAACAGGAGAGCTCCTGTACTGCCTCCGATGGAATGAGAGTATACTTCACTTAGATTATCTGTCTTTATCTCTTCTTTCAGTAATTCATCAATCCTTGAAGCTATATCATTGATCTTTCTGTCTTTCGTAAAACCGGCAGTTCTCGGAGCAATCACTTCGTTATTCTCCGCTAGTTTCTCTATGAGCTCATACTCTTTAGGGTCTATTCCAAAGCCGTGAAGAAAGAGGATAGGTTCTCCTTTGCCCATCCTATACCATTTCATGTCTTTGAATTTTTCCTCTTTCAGCTTTCCTTGATTTTTTATATTCATCATGCAGTGATAACAAGAAAATCGATAATATTTAAATATTCCTGTTTTTCTTCTAAAGAAATGCCTTATATAAAGACAGAAGACGGCTATAACGTACATTACGGGAGACATAATCTTGATAAGGATACACCTTGTCTTTTCTTTCTCCACGGTTGGATGGCTAACTGGACAAATCTTAAACCGGAAATAGGGCATTTCAGGAAGAAAGGCTACAGGATAATCTATATGGATATGAGGGGCCATGGTAAGTCTGATGTTCCAAAGGATAAGGAAGGATTTCATCTCGAAAATATAGCGGCAGATATGAAACATATCATGGATAAATTATCGGTTGAAAAAGTCATCCCTATAGGTTACAGTATGGGTGGAATGGTTTCGCTGCTTTTTGCACTCAGTTTCAAAGAAGTGATTGAAGGAATGATTTTACTTGACTCATCCTATAAAGGGCCTGATTATTTTAAGGTCGGCAAATTTGAGTTTGATGTGAAAAGGCTTGATCCTCTCTCAAAAAAGTTAGCCAAGAGCATACATAAAGAACATTACAAGAAAGATATAGTTGATCTTTCAAGGTATGAGTCTACAAGTGAGGGCTCACTTATCATTGACAGGATAAGGCATATGCATCTCCCGAATGTGTTCTATTACTCGGATGAGATGTTCAATCTTGACCTCAGTAATAGGCTTAAAGAGATAATAAAGCCTGCCCTTGTCATTGGGAGTGGTGATGATCAGTTTTTCAGCTACGAGACTGAGAAAAAGATGTCCGAATTACTCCCGAATGCAAGTTTGGAGATGCTCTTCGGCGATCATCTGGATGTGCTTGCTGAGCCTTCGATATTCTCACAGAAAATAGAGGCATTTATTGAAAAACTTTATAAATAATCTTTCAGGCTTATTCCTGTATATGGCAGAATTCAAAGAGAATTACGATAAACTGAAGGAGAAATATTCTTTACCTGATTATGAGGAGCTTGACCAGGATTTTGAGATTGGTGCACCTGAAGACAGCAATATCCTAAGAGCGGTGAGAAAAAGGATGGCGGATAAGCTCGAGCAGAATGTCCGTTTTCTGGAGGAGCTTGTACAACCTGAATCCACTTTCACTAACATGTATGAGGTGAAGGATTTCACAGAAAAGGATAAGAATAGCCTTCTTGCGCTTTTTAAGAGGCTCATGATATTATATAGGGAGACGGCTAAGCTTAACCTTAATCTGGGCGAGGAGAAGGATGCCTCGTTCATAAAGAACTTCCATAAAGAATGGAAGAAATCAAGGAAGGAGATAATTTATTTTGTTGATAAGGTCCAGGACACCTGGGCAAAGGATGAACAGAGCGATTTCCATCAGGAATATTTCGGGTGATAATATGAAGATTTTATTGATAGGGCCGCAGGGTAGCGGAAAGGGAACACAGGCACAGAAGATAGCTGAGAGATATGATATCCCTCATATCTCAACAGGGGATATATTCAGGGAGAATATAAAGAATAAGACTGATCTGGGTAAAGAGGCAAAGAGTTATATTGATAATGGGAAGCTTGTACCTGATGATCTGACCAACAGGCTTGTACAAGATAAGGTAAAAGGGCTTTCAGGTTTTATACTTGATGGATATCCCAGGAATAAGACGCAGGCGAAGTACCTTGACACCATAACTGATATCGATATTGTACTGGAGATACAGCTTTCTGCAGAAGAGACCCTGAAGAGGCTTGCAGGCAGGAGGATATGCCCAAAATGCGGCGAGAATTATCATATAAATTTCAAGCCTCCGAAGGAACCCGAGAAGTGTGATCATGACGACGGGGATCTCTACCAGCGGGAAGATGATAAACCGGAAGCTATCCATAAGAGGATGGAGATATACAATAATGAGACCGTACCGGTTCTTGATTATTTTAAGGATAAGGTGAAAGAGATAAATGGGGAGCAGGATATAGAGAACGTATTCTCAGAGATTAGGAAAGTTCTTGACGGAATATCTGCTCAATGAGTGTGGTGGCGTAAGAGCCTTTGCCGAGGCTGAAGGTGACTACCCATCCATCCTCTTCTTTTTCTTTATCGAAATCTTTCACATCCATTATGACGTCCCTGTATTCTCCCTCGGCAGAAAGTTCTGGCAGCTGCCTTATTATGAAGTCTCTGGGTTTGATACCTTCCTCATTGAGTATATTCTTTGTCTCTTCATCAGGCCTTGTTCCGAAACCGATGAGGGGGAGTTTTTCTTTCTTTGTTCCCCTCGCCATGGAGTTGAACAGCTCACTTTGATAGGCATGTATGTATAATGTGAGGATCTTCTTCGGTATCCTCTGTAATGCTCCGATATAATCGTTTGGATTCTTCTTGAAGAATTCCCTTAATGCTTCTTCCTGTTTCCCTTCGCTTTCAAGGATGAGGTCTACGGCTTCCTTGAACTCCTTTTTTACAAGGTGTCTTCCTATATTGTGATTGTTCTTCGAGAACCTTTGCCTGCCGAAATAGTTTATCGGTCTTTCCGGCAAGATTGGTTCATTATCCGTTCCCTTGACCTTTATCCTGAACCAGTTACGGTCATGGCTTCCGAGAGTGAGCCTTTCTTCCCCCCTTCCGAGATATTCGAGGGTTATTTTCTCTTCATCCAGGTTCTTGTTTTTCCCTTTTTCTATCGAGATGTACTGCTCT
>JBNJDG010000016.1:0-19171 GCA_051819665.1 Nanobdellota archaeon | reverse complement strand
AGCTCGAAGTTCATCCTGACAAGCTCGCATGGAAGTTCACCAAACAAAGAGTTGAGGTCGATCGAGCTCATAGCGTTGGCGACATCACATACTACTTTAAGTGGCTTTAGATCAAAATCATAGAATTTTTTTGAATAACTTACAACCTCTTCCACTACACCCGGCTCTTCATCTACTCTTCCTTTCTCATATTTTCTGAACTCCTGCTTATGGTTGTCCCTTATCCAGTCGAGGCCGTTGTCAAGACCTATTGGATAGGCCTTAGCTCTCACGAGCTTAAGGCCATTGTACTCTTTCGGATTATGGGAGGCTGAGATCTGTACGCCTCCGTCATGGCCATATTTTCCGACGGCGAAGTAGAATGTGGGTGTTGAAGCGAGGCCTATGTCAACAACATCGGCACCTCCGTCAGTCAGTCCATCAATGACCTTTTCGGTAAGTTTCGGTGAGGACAGTCTCATGTCTCGTCCGACCACAAAGCTCAGATCATTCTTTCCTGTCTCTTCCCTTATGAGCTCGACATAAGCTCTTGCTATCCTGTAAGTGTTATCCTCGTCTATTTCATCAGGGTAGATGCCTCTTATATCATATTTCTTGAAGATTCCCATATGTACACCTCTTATTCAACGCCTTTCCATTCTTTAATGGCCTTCTCATACCTTTCCATCGTACCTGTGTCGAACCATTGTCCCTCGAAATTGTATCCTTTGAGCTTTCCCATCTCGGCTATTTTCGGGAATACATCCTTCTCCACCATGGAGAAGCCTTCAGGAACGAAGTCGATGACTTCCGGTTCGAGGATATAAAGTCCTGAATTGATAAGATTGGTGGGTGCCTTGTCCTTAGGCGGTTTCTCGACGAATTCTGTTATCGAGTTCCCTTTCATCCTTGCCACACCGTAGGCGGAAGGATCCTTCACGGATGTGAGAGCTATTGTGCCCATACCTCCGCTCTCTTTATGGAATAGGTACATGTCTGTAAGGTCTATGTTCTTGACCTCGTCTGCATTGCACATCAGGAAAGTATCGTCCAGAAGGTCTTTCGCAAGCCTCAGGGGTCCTGCTGTCCCCAGGGGTTCTTTCTCCTCCACATAGGTTATGTTAACGCCGAATCTCCTTCCATCTCCGAAGTATTCTTTGATCTTCTCTCCCTTGAAGCCTATGGAGAAGATAATGTCCTTTATATTATGTTTCTTGAGAAGGTCCAGTGTATGCTCGACGATCGGCTTCTCCTGAAGAGGTACTAGGGGTTTAGGTATCTCGTGCGTTATGGGCTTGAGCCTAGTTCCCTTGCCTCCGGCAAGTATGAGGGCTTTCTTCGGTTTGTGGTTGCCGAGGGCTTTTGTAAGGAGTAGCTCTATCGCATGGCTCCTGTTTTTCACCTTCAGCTTATCGATGGTCTTATCAACATGCTTTATGAGGTCCTTGTCCAGTGTAAGTGTCATCCTCTCTTTCAAATATATCCCTCCATAGGAATACTTGGAGAATCCATATTTAAACTTTTTTGTTTTAATATGATAAAGTATGATAAAAAGTCAGGAGATTCTCCTGACCTTCTTTGCAAGACAATCAAGGCTGTCGATGAACCGGTCTTTCAGCAGGAGCGAGAGTTCTGTACAGCCGAGGATGACGTCATCTGCACCTCTCTCTTTAAGCCTGTTGCCGATCTCAACAAGCCTTTCCCTGTCTTCCCGGAGTTTTTTTCCCGAAAGGACTCTCATTATTATCCTGGTGATCTCTTCCCTTTCTTTTTCATCAGGATTAATGGTGTCTCCATAGAGACCTTCCCTTATCGTCGTCTCTGTTCCCAACAGTCCTGGTTTTTTCAGCCCTCTTCTCCGGGCATCTTCCCTTGTCGCTTCGGTTATATCCACCAGCCTTGCTCTTGTCCTGATGCCTTCTGCGTAATGCATCGCTGTGTTGCAGGGGATTGCGATGATATCAGCCCCTGAAGATTCGAGCTGCCTTATGCCGAGGACAATACTCTCTTTGATCCCTTCACTCTCATTCTCGACCATATCAGGTACAGGGAGATTGATTATATGCATCTTCGGGAAATCTGCATCGTACTTTGCGCCTTCGACCTGATAAGACCTGATCAGTTTCATGTATAATTCAGCTGTCGCTTCAGGGCCCATGCCTCCGAGTATGCCGATCATCTTTCCACCTCCATACTTTCGGAGATCTTTCTGGCGCCTTCTTCAGCTCTGTAGCCGAACAGCTTCATGTAATCTGCGACGTAATCCCTGTAGGCCTTATCATCGAGCTTGTCTTCGACAGAATCCTCCTTTGTCCAGATCACGTTCTCCGCCGGCAGGTATGCAGGTCCTTTCGGGCCGGTAAGGAATCTGGTTGTCCTGTATCCCCTGTCCTCTTTCGCCATTACTTCTTCGATGGCCCTGTCGAAGTACAGTTCTGTTTGAGGTCCTGCTTTTACATCGATACCTTCATCATAGAGCATCAATGCTTCAGAGATCTCAAGGGGAAGATAGAGCTTATTGGCGCTGTTCGCCTCCTTTGGCCAGACTTTCTCCTTTACCTCATCGTCTATTGAAGGAAGTAGATTGAGTGTTTCCTCAAGATAAGGCAGGAGACTCTTGTCCTTTATCCTGTCAAGGGCGTTTATGTAAGCTGCTCCTGTGCCAGTTATCTCATTCGCTCTCTCAAGATATTTTTGTCTCAGCTCTACATTATCCTTCATCTGTTTCTTCTTGGGCCTCTCTAACTCTTCGACCATGAGCTCGAGGATATCATCAGCGTTCTCTGTCTTGTCAACTTTCTTAGGAGAGATCCTGTTCACGATCGCGTAAGAACTGGCATCGTATAAGGTCCAGTCATCTCCCAGTCTCTGAAGATTATAGAATATGTCTATTATATCTAATCTTTCTCCTCTTTCTTTAAGCCTGCTGTTGTATCCGATACCTATAAAGCCGTTGATGAATACGACCAGCACTTGCCTGTGCTTTATCCTCCTTCTGTTCCTTTCCTCTGTCTTTCTGCATTTTCTTTACCTCCTGCAGTTCTGGATGCAAGCCTTTTGTTATAGCTCTGCCTAACAAAATTCGGTTTGCCGGATATAAGAACTTCAGCTTAAGTGTTGATGATGTGTAAGCCAGAAGAACCTTGTCCGGCTTATAGATGATGATGGACAGAACTATGGCTAGTATGATCTTTCAGATTCGAAAAAACTAGCCCTGATTTCATAGCGAATATGCAAAAGCTAGTGTTATTTAAGCATTTCGCCTTTCACGGTTGTGATTATAGAAGGCACTTCTTTCACCTCTCCACAATGTTTAAAAAGATGCCTGCTTTTACATATGTTAAGGTGATAATCATGTACGATATAACTATCATAGGAGCAGGAGTAGTAGGGCTTGCCGGAGCCATGTATTCGGGCAGGTTCAATGCGAAGACCCTTATAATTGGAGAAGAGATCGGCGGGACGATAACGACAACGCATCTTGTGGAGAACTATCCGGGATTCAAGAGCCTTTCCGGGCAGGAGCTGGCAGATAAGCTGAAAGAGCATGCGGAAGATTATGATGTGGATATGAGGCAGGAAAGGGTAGAGAAGATAGAGAAGACCGATAAAGGATTCAGGATAAAGACCACTTCGAATGAATATGAGTCTAAGACTGTTATCTATGCTACAGGCTCCAGGTGGAAGAAACTCGGGTTAGAGAGCGAGAAGAGGCTTGCCAATAAGGGAGTTAGTTATTGTGCCCTCTGTGACGGTACTTTCTTCAGGAACAAGGATGTTGCTGTCATCGGCGGCTCGGATTCTGCGGCTAAAGATGCGCTTGTGCTTTCAGAGATAGCCAGAAAGGTCTATATAATCTACAGGAGAGAGAAGATAAGGCCCGAGCCCATAAATCATAAGAGGATCATGGAGAAGGTTGACGAGGGTAAGATAGAGATAGTCAATAATGCCAATGTGAAGGAATTCCTCGGTGATAAGATATTATCTGGAGTGAAGCTTGACAAGGAATATAACGGCTCTTACGAGCTGCCTCTCCAGGGGGCTTTCGTGGCTATTGGTCATGTGCCTCTGACGGGTATTGCAGAGGATCTTGGTGTAGAGGTCAACGGTAAGAAGGAGATCGTCATAAACAGGAACGCGGAGACCAATATACCCGGCTTTTTTGCTGCCGGTGATTGCGTGGATACAGTATTCAAGCAGGCAATAACCGGTGTAGGAGAAGCGGTGCTTGCGTCCTATTCCGCATTCGAGTTCGTCAAGAAATCAGAGGTGGAGGGTAAATGAACTTCTCCTCCTTTTTTGATTGAATCTTTGGTCTCTAGAACCCGTATTTAATGGTTATAGAGCCGACAGGCCCGCTTTTTCTGTCAAGGCCTTTATCTTCTGAAAAGGTGCCCTGTCTGAAGTAGCCTGCCTCTGCTTCAAGCTCGAGACCGTCCAGTGCATCTATCTTCTTTGAAGCCTCTACAGAGAACTTGTCATATAGCACTCCTTTGCCGCCGAAAGCTTCAAATTCGGTGCCAACACCTATCTTGAAACCACTTCTTTTCCAGTCACTCTCTTCTTTATAACCCATCATGAAATCAAGTGTCTCGAATCCTCCTTTCGGATGATTCTTGAGATTATGGTTGTTGTGGTTCAGGCCGAGCTCCGCGAAAAAAGGGCCGTATTCCTCGTTCGAGAACTCGAAGGAAGCACCGTGGGAGATCATGTGCTGGCCGTTACCGTGATATGAGTATCCTGCATTCACGATCGGTTTCACATTGTCCTGTGCCTCTGCTTTCTTCGGGGAAGTATACGCCAGAGTGAATCCTAATAGGGAGATCAAGAGTATGTTTGAGAGTCCTTTTTTGTGTTTCATAGATTGGACCTAAAAGTAACAGGTATATTTAAAGTTTGTTACTGTGTAGAAGTATTATCTTATATCTTCACAAGACATGTACACGCAAGCTTTATAAATCACTTCTTCAGCCGGAAAAAAGATGGAAGAATATTTTTTCCCCTATAATGAGATAAGGCCCGGCCAGAAGGAGATGCTGGGGAAGGTCGATGAATGCATAAAGAAACAGAAGCACCTTATCGTTCATGCTCCTACGGGTATAGGCAAGACGGCCGCTGCTCTCGGTCCGGCTATAAAAAGGGCTGAGGAAGACGGACTTACAGTTTTCTTCCTGACATCAAGGCATACACAGCACCTGATAGCACTTGAGACGATAAAACTGCTCAAGGAGAAGTTCGGACTCAAGTTCCATACATCTGATATAATAGGGAAGAGAAAGATGTGTCTTCAGCCGGGGGCTGAGATGTTGTATGATTTCTTCGAGTTCTGCAAACAGCTTAAAGAGAACAACCAGTGTGAGTATTATGATAATGCGAGGGAATCTGCCACGAAGATGACGCCCAAGGCGAAGAAGATACTTGAGGAGATTGAGGACATCTCTGACCATGACTCGGAGAATATAAAAGAAATATGTGACAGGGAAAGGCTCTGTCCTTATGAGATGGCCATAGAGCTAGGGAAGAAAGCCAAGGTTGTCATCTGTGATTATAATTATATCTTCGATCCTTCGATAAGGGACTCCTTCTTAGGGAAGATCGATAAGGACCTAGAGAAATCCATCGTCATAGTCGATGAGGGTCATAATGTCCCTTCAAGGACTAGGAATATCCTCACTTATAACCTTACCAGCACGATGTTGAGGAGGGGGATAAAGGAAGCCAAGAAATACGCACTGAATGAACAGCTAAATTCCCTTGTAGGTATGCAGGAGGTCCTTCTTGACCTCTCTAATAAGCTCTCCATAGGAGAAGAGAAACTCCTTGGTGTAGAGGATTTCAGGAAGAAACTGGCCAAGGTGAAGGAATTTGATACAATAATAGATGAGCTTGAGGAGGCTGCTGATGAGGTCAGGAAACAGCAGAGGCAGTCCTATCTGGGCTCTATAGCTAATTTCATGGATAACTGGAAGGGTGATGATACAGGCTTCGTGAGGTTCATAGCGAAGAACAAGGGGAAAGAGGGGGAGATGATCCAGCTCTCTTACAGATGCCTCGATCCTTCTCTTGTGACTTCCGGTGCTATAAAGGGCGCTCATTCGACTGTGCTCATGTCAGGAACACTGACGCCTGTGGAGATGTATAAGGATCTCCTTGGCTATCCTGACAGGACAGAGCTCCTTACTCTGCCGAGTCCTTTCCCTGACAAGAACAAACTCAATATAGTGATACCGAAAACAACAACACAGTATAAGAAAAGGGATCTCAGGATGTATGAAGAGATTGCTAAACACTGCTCTGAAGTTGTGAATACAGTGCCTGGAAATTCGGCTATATTCTTTCCCAGCTATAATATAATGAAGAACGTCTATCAGTATATGGAAACCGATAAGACCACTTTCCTAGAGGACAGGTCTCTCACGAAGAAGGAGAGGAAACAGCTCCTTAACAAGTTCCATATGTATAAGGAGACCGGCGGAGTTCTCCTCGGTGTTGCTTCCGGTTCTTTCGGCGAGGGAGTGGATCTGCCGGGAGATCTGCTCAAGGCGGTTGTCATAGTCGGTCTTCCACTCCAGAGGCCAAATCTTGAGACCAAGAAGCTCATCTCTTATTATGATTTTAAGTTCGGCAAGGGATGGGATTATGGTTATATAAATCCTGCTTTCTCGAAGACTTTGCAGAATGCCGGGAGATGCATAAGGAGTGAGACTGACAGGGGGATCATAGTCTTCCTCGATGAAAGGTTCAGCTGGCCGAATTATTTCAAGCATTTCCCGCCGGAGATGCCTATCAAGATAAGCCTTGATTATAAGAAGAAGATAGAGGAGTTCTTCAGTCATTCTTAGGTATTCTCTATGCTTTTTTTCTGGTTCTTTTACCCTTGCCTTCTTCTTTTTTAAATCCTTATAAATCTGATCACTTATTCGGTTTAAGAGAATAATCGTATTTTAGTCTACTTTTTAGTATACCAATACACAAAACCGTAACATTTATATATTAGTGTGCCTATCTGTATTCAATAGATAAAATGGTCATATTGTTCGACAGGTTCAACTTTCCCGATGATGTATATGAGATCATCTTCGCGACAAAACAGCAGAGAGTCGTAGGGAAACTTTTGGTGAACCATATAAAGGAAGAAGGAGAGCTGAACAAGTCAGCCATGTCTATGTTCGCAACAACTCTTCATGAGGGGAAGATGGAGACGTACATAGATGAGGAACCCTACAAGGGAAAAAAGGTGAGAATAAGTTACAATAAGCGGCAGTTTTATGACCGTATCCTTACGCCCATGAAAGCCATGGGGATGATAGAATATGATCTTTACAAGAAGACGTATTACCTATCAGATAAGTTCAGGAATGCTTTGGTAAAGATTGGAATAATGTGGAAGAAAGAGCTAGAAAAATCACCAACATGACCTTCAAATACTCCCTGCTCTTTTTCTAACCCCCCACCCACCTAAGATGCAGGGAGTTTTCATTTTCAAGGCCCCCTTTGATTTTTCTCATAAACCACCCGCCAAAAAAACCTAAAGGGGGCTTTCCTTATTTTTTTTACTTTTTTTCAGATATAACTCAGGAGTTCTTCCTTATTCTTCATAGAATTTAAGAGCCTCTTGAGAGCCACTTTCTCCTCAAGGCCGTTCTTTTCAAGATACTCAGATATCCTGCATATGAGGGTCTTATCCTCTCTGATGTGATCCTTGATCCTCTTATCGAAACCTTCCTGAAGGTATTTTGCAAAGGCTGTCTTTATCTTCGGGTCTATGTTCTCGAGAGTCTCTTTTATGAATTCAATCTGTTCATCTTTCTCCATGAGCTCTATATTAATATCAGAATTCTTCCTCTTTTCTATGAGCTTTATCTGCTTGCCCAGTTCGCTTCCGAAAAAACCTTCCATGAACTCCATCGGTGGGTGTTTAAGGGTCATCTTCTCCGAGGCGAATTTTATGGCCTGTTTTTTGCCGAATATCTGGGACATCACCGCGATCTCGAAATCCCGGACTTTATCTTTCGGGAATATCTTATTCAGAAGCCTGCTCAGGATCTGATCCACGATCCTCTCTTGGAGATAAAGTGGGAGGGAATCCAATTCTTGTATATTGTTCTTCTTCAGGGTCCCGTCAAGGTATTTGACCCCGGCAGCACCGAAGTTCTTTTTTAATATGACTTTCAGGGTTTCATACGTTCCCATTTTTGAGATTCTCTTTAATTCTCCTGTCCAGATCTTCCGGATCGAAAGGTTTCTCTATGAAATCACTTCCGACAACAGAACCCATGCTTTTAGTGATATTGTCTGTTTTTGCAGAAAGGAAAAGGATGGGGATATCTTTAAGTTTGTTGTTCTCTCTTATCTTTATGGCGGTCTCTGTACCGTCTATGCCCGGCATCATTACATCAAGGAGAATCAGGTCAGGCATGACCCCTTCAACTTTCCTGAGACAGTCTTCTCCGCTTTCTGCCTCAAAGATCTCATAAGAAGGGTCCATAGCTTTGAGGGAATCCTTTACGGTGAACCTCATATCCTTGTCATCATCTACTACCATCACTTTCATCCTTATCACCTATGGGTATTGTGAATATAATCGATGTGCCTTTTCCGAGACCAGGGCTTTCCGCCCAGATCTTCCCTTTATGCTGGGAGATAATCTTCTTGCATATTGAAAGGCCCAGTCCGATGGATCCACCTCCATGATACTGGTTCACTTTGAAAAACTCACTGAATAGTTTTTCGAGGTTTTCCTTTGACACACCTTTTCCACTATCAGTTATTTTTACCATCACTTCCTTTTTAAGCTTTTTTGTTTCAAAGGTAAGCTCTTTCTTTTTATCCATGTATTTCTTTGCATTAGAGACAATATTTCCTATAACTTCATTTATCTTGTTCCTGTCAATTTTTACATTTGGGATCTTATCGAAGCTCTTGTTTATCTTTATCCCTTCTTTCTCGAAGGTGGGGCCGTTTGTGATTATAAAATCTTCAATGACTGCATTAAGGTCTGTATCCTTGAATACGGGCTTGTGTTTTTCGGAATCAAGTCTTACCAGGCTGAGCACATCAGTTACAAGATAGTTTAGTGAATCGGTGTTCCTTTTGATGATCTCCATCCTTTCTTTTGTCTTGGGATCGAGGTCTTCCTTGCTCAGGATGAGTTTGGTGAGTATCTTGATCGGTGTGAGAGGAGTCCTTAAGTCGTGAGCTACCTGATTCATGAGCTGGGTCTTCATCTGCAGGAGATTAGATATGTTCCTGTTGGCTGTCCTTAATCTCTCTGTCTGCCTTTTCACCTCTTTTTCAAGCATCTTGGACCATCTGTTCTTATATTTATAGAGTTTCTCAAGCTCTCCTTTCTTGTCCTCCAATTCCTTATTTGTACTTTTGAGGTTCCTGATAAGCTCGTCCATCCTTTTCCTGTTCTCTTCCTCTTTGGCAAGTTTCTGGTTGAGCCTCTCTGTCTTTGATCTTATCTCTTTCCTGAGCCTGCCGGTTATGTTCCTGAACAGGAAGGAGAACCCGAGAGTGAGAGAGGAGATGATAATGATAGTGTATACAATGATGCTCCTTATTCCTCCTCTTACAGGAGAGTATATTTCGTCTATATCTTTTGACGTATAGAAATACAGGATCTTGCCCTTCATGTTGAAAGGGTATATGATCTCATAATTTCCATCCCTTATCCCCGATTCCTCTTTGAATTCTTTGTGTTCACCTATCCTGCTCAAGTCCTTTGAATAAATGATCTGATGGTCCTTGTCAGTTATGATTAGTTCTGAAGTAAAGAGAAAATCTATTTTGTTGATTATTGAACTTATGTTGATAGAGAATGCCCGGTATTTTTCTCCGTCTACGAACAGGTCTATGCTCTTATTGTTTCCGGTACTTAATATGCACATCTCCTTTGGACCTTCGTGCCTTATTATGTCCCCTCCCGACGGATAATTCTTTCTCTTTTCGGAGGAGATGAAAGTGACTTTCTCTAAGATTTTCTTGTCCAGCGAGTGATGTTCTTTCAACTTATCGAAGGAATCTATCTTCTCCAGGTGGTTACAATAGAAGTCAGTTATTATCTTCATCTCTGAGATCCCTACATTCATCTTTTCAAGCGTGTTGTCTTTATACCTTGCCAGTTCCTGTTCTTTGATGTCTTCTGTTATCCTGAAAGCGTTCCAGGAGAAGATTGCTGTTATAATTATAAAGAGTAATATGAGGAGGGTGATAGTCTTCTTCATGCTGGTTCTGATCTTATGGTGCCTGATTATAGACAGGGAGAGGATGCTGACTATGATTATGGGGAGAGAGATAGAGATTAGGCTCTGGAAATTACCACTCCCGGTCAGATTGGAGATGATGAAGATAAGTGAGAATATTGTGATGATTATGTTCGCTCTATGGAAACAATCTTTTTTCTTCCTTCCGGATATAAGAAGTATGATGAGCATGAGGAAGATGAAGAAATAAGCAAGGAAGTGAAGAACGGAGGGCAGTGGGGAGTTGATGGAGAAGATGAAGGTCAGAATTATCAGTAAAAGGCAGGTGATTTTTATAGAGAATGAAACTCCTTTCTTCAAGCTTTTTCCGTGATGCTGTATCCCGTGTCCCATCAGGTTGTAGAAGAACATGAGCCATGCGATCATCAGTAGTCCTTTTAGATATGAGCTTTCGACACTTGATAAGATAGCATATATTATAGAGATAAGGAAGCTGTATATCAACAAAGATCTCATCTCCCTGTAACTTTCAAAGGTCATGTAGAAGAAAAGGTATATTATGAGGGAGATAAAGCTTGCAGCTATTATGGGGAGGTTTATCGTTTCAGAAATCATCTGTGAACCTCCGGGGAGAGGGGCTTTACGTTTTTATTCCCTGGATTATACTGCATATGCTATTTTCTTAAGGATAAGTATATATATTGTTTTTGATATCATTGGAGAGTGAATCCAGAGAGCCCCTGGACTTTCTCTTTCTCTGTCTTGATATCATCCACTTTTGCAAGGCTCGGGCCTTTCTTCAGGAAATTGAGCATATTATCTATGTTCTCCTCCTGGCCTTCTATGACAGTCTCTACTGAACCATCTTCATTGTTCCTCACCCAGCCGTTGATACCGAGCTTCCTTGCCTCTTTCATGGTGCTGAACCTGAAATTGACGCCCTGTACCCTTCCGTAGATCCACACATGATACCTTCTCATGATTACCACATAATTTTAATGGTATAAGGATTATTTATTTTTAATGGAAGCATCCTTTACGATAAAGAATGCATTGAGTCCTTTCCCCATGATATCTGAATCTGTGATGCTTATGCTTTTCCTGAAGAACGGAGCATCAATGACTAAGCTTTCGAATTCGCCTCCTTCTCCCGCTACATTTATGCCCAGCTTCTCTTTCAGTCTCATCAGAGAGTCTATATCCTTCTCACTTATCTCTTTGCCTAACCAGGAAGAATCAAGGCCCTCGGCAGCCACGCTTGAGAGGATGATCCTGAACCCGTTCCTGAGAAGCTGTCTCATCTCTTTTTCCTGATTTATGTGCCAGAGAGGCGAATAAACTTTGAGCCCGAGTTCACTACATACTTTCTCAACTCTCTCTTTCTGATACTCTGAATAGAGCGCTCCGGTCACAATGCCTTCTATGCCGTATCTCTCCTTGGCCTCCTTGAGTGCATCTTTCATATCTTCCAGTTCTTTCTCTTTCTCTCCCCCAGTTTCCTTCTTTATGAGAGGTATCCCTGAGGCCTCTGCCTGAAGATCAGCAAGTTCTATGTTAGGAGTGTGGAACATCCAGGAGTACTTGTTCCTGCTTCTCATTGTGATCAGGCATGATATCTCATGTCCTTGTTTCATCATTACCCAGAGGGCATAGGAGCTGTCCTTGCCAGAAGAGAAAAGGGCTCCCAGCTTGGGTTTCTTTCTGCTCATGAAAGATTTCAGGTAATCTGCCTTGAGCCTGTAACCATTTCTCTTCGAGAGTTTCTTTATAGCATTATCGAACCTGCTCCCGTACTGGGCGGCTCTCTTTTTCCTCCATCTGACATAATCAGGTATGTCTTCAGCTGTTTCCCTGATTATTATCTTATCCCTCTCTTTGTCCAGTTTATACTTTGGAGGTATCTGCAGGGCATATCTGATCAGGTTTTTATCAAGGAAAGGAAGCCTCAGTTCCATATTGTGGGCCATAGACACTACATCGTCCCTGTAGAGATCCCTCTCATGCATATTGAGCAGACCTGAGATGCATTCCTCGTTTATATCTGAAGAATCCCTGTGTCTTTGATATCCGGCGAAGATCTCTTCACTGCCGAGTCCGGAGAACATGAGCTTAACATTGTCCTTCTTTGCCATCTCGCACGAGATATAGAAAGGGAGGGCTACACCGGTCTTGACGACATTGGAATCTTCTATGAGGGGCAGGAGTTTCTTCAGGTATTTTTCTATGTCCTCTCTTGTGATGTATCTTATCTCAAGATCCAGGTCAAGGTCTTCTGCTATCCTCTTAGCATAGGTTATGTCTTCAGGTTCTTTTGTACCTTCCTCATGGAAGCCGGCAGTATAGCACCTGAATCTGACGCCGAGATCCTTGAGCCTTTTGGCGATCAATGTCGAATCAATCCCTCCGGAGAAGAGCACTCCTATCTCGATATCCTTCTCCGGCAGTCTCTTCCTGACGGCTTCATCAAATAATTTACCTGTCTTATCTATGATCTCCTCATGTGCTTCATCAGTAGAGCCTGTGTGGAAGAATTCTCTCTCGGTCAATCTTGCTTTCTTTTCTTTCAGGTCGAACCTGAGGATTTTCCTCGGGTTCAGCTCTTCCATCTCATGTTTAGGCAGGGCTTTTCTCTCTGATGCGAAAGCGAAGTTGTGCCTGTTGAAGAAAAGTGGCTTAACGCCGAGGATGTCCCTTGCCAGGATGATCTTATCATCCTTCCAGTAGAAAAAAGCATAGACTCCGTCCAGCCTGTTTAGTATTTTATCAATCTCCTCTATACCTTTCTTCTCGATAAGCCTGAAGAGCAACTCTGAATCGTTCTTACAGTTGATGTTCTCTTCTTCAGCTATCTCCCTGTAGTTGTATATCTCGCAGTTTGCGGCGAAGATGCCCTCTCCAGTGAAAGGCTGTTTGACTTCTCCTGATAGGGAATGAAGCAGATGACCTACTGTTCCTGACTGGAAATCATATATGTCACTGTGATCTCTGCCCCTGTATCGCATCATTTCAAGGCCATTAAGGACTTCCTCGTAAGATCCATGAGTGAAAGAACCGATTATACCGCACATAAGAAATAAGTATCAAAAAAGAATATAAAAAGTTATGGGAATTATTCCCAAGTAAATTCAGGTTCTCTGTTCACATTATTGACAGTGACTGTTACATCCTTGCTGGAGGAGTCTTCACCATCGGATGCTGTGACAGTCACAGTGTGTTCACCTGAGTCGTTGTAGTTGGTCTCATACTCGGAGGAGTCCATCCATCCGCTGAATGAAACTTCAACGCTGTCCCCTTCAGGGTCAGTCACAGAAGGATCGATGCTTACTGTTTCTCCTTCATCGACAGTTATCTCGTCCTGAACGTCTATTACAGGAGCCTTGTTGAGACTTTCCACTACAACCGGAAGCTCTATTGAGCTCTCTTTGTCACCATCGGAAGCTGTTACAGTTACTGTGTATTCACCTGCGTCTCCCTCTTCGGTCTGCCAGGTACCTTCTTCACTGAAGGGCTCGCTATAGGAGAGAGTCACATCGTCGCCGTCAGGATCATCTGCACTTAAAGAAAGCTCAATCTCCTCACCTTCCTCTGCTATGATGTCGTAGGATGGCTTCTCAAGTTCAGGAGCCCTGTTCACATCATTCACTACAACAGTCACTTCCTCTTCAACCGAGTTCTTGCCATCTGTGGCTGTAACAGTTACAGTATATTCTCCTGCATCATCGTAGTTTGTAGTGTATTCCTCTGAATCCATCCATCCGCTGAATGAAACTTCAACGCTGTCTCCTTCAGGGTCAGTCACAGAAGGTTCGATGCTTACTGTCTCTCCTTCATCGACAGTTATCTCGTCCTGAACATCTATTACAGGAGCCTCATTGACCCCCTCCACGACTATCTTGACTTGTTTACTTACCTCTATCTCTCCGTCTGAAGCAGTGATTGTAGAAACATACTGTCCTGCATCTCCCTGTTCTGTCTGCCATTCTCCGTCTTCATTTAACGGTTCGGAGAAAGATAGTTCGATAGGGTCTCCATCAGGATCAGTAACCTTGACGTCTGAGAAAGATACCAGGTCGCCTTCCTTATATTCCCTTACATCTGCGAATTCTGTCTCCTGCTCTTTCTCTTCGTCCTTCTCAGCTGTCTTATTCTCGGTCCTTTCTTCTTTCTCGACTGTCTTGTTTTCAGTCTTTTCCTGTTCTTTCTCTTCGTCCGTCTTGTCTTCAGTATCTTCTAATTTATCCTTTAGGTCATCAACAGTAGATTCGTTCTCTGTTTCTTTGCACTCAACAACGGGCTCTTCGCCTTCTTCACAGTATCCTGCAAGAGGATCTGTCTGGGCGCAGCCAACTATCAAAATGCTCATCATGACCAATATCGGTAATATGTACTTCATTATTATCCCACCTCGCTCGTGAATGTATTAGTATGGTTAAATATAGACACATATATAAACTTTGTGGTAGTCACACCTTTATTTTACTCTCAGGTAGTCCATAACCTTTCCTGTCAGATAGCATGATCCTGCGATAATGATCCTGTCTTCATGCCCTGCCAGAGCTTTTGCTCTCTCTATAGCTTTCCCGGGATCATCTATGACCTCCTTGCTCTTTCTGGTGAATCTGCTCAGCTCTTCCGCTTTGCTTGCCCTTGGTATGTCTACAGTTGTGAATATGAAATGATCCACAGTGTTCTCAATCTCTTCTATCATGCCTTTCCTGTCCTTGTCCACAAGTATGGAGATGACCATAATGGTCCTTTTATCCTCTCTTCTGAGTTCTTTGTTGAGAGTTCTGAAGGCGGGGAGATTATGGGCACAGTCGAGGATCATGTTGTCTTTGCTCTCGAACCGGCCGTGAATGCTTGAGTTCATCAGTCCTTTCTTTATTGTCTCTGTATCTATCCCGAATTCCCTCATCACATCATGAGCGAGTGAGGCGTTCCTTCTCTGGAACCTGCCCGGCAGATTCGTTTCCATGTCCCTCTCTTCTGATGTTCTGAAGGGAGCTTCTCTCTCTTTCGCTATTCTCTTTATGACCTTGAACCCTTCGCCGTTCTCTCTTGTGATGATGGGGATTTTGGGTTTTATGATCCCTGCCTTCTCTTTTGCTATGGTCTCAATATCATCTCCAAGGATGTGGGTATGATCCTTCTTTGTATTGGTTATCACAGAGATCTCGGGGGTAATGACATTCGTAGCGTCAAGCCTTCCGCCTAAACCAACTTCAATGACAGCGATATCAGCTTTATCCCTGAAGTGGAGGAATGCCATGATTGTCTTAAGCTCGAAATATGTCAGGTCAGAATCCTTGAGCTTATCGTAGATCCTGGTTACCTCTTCCTTGCTTATAATCTCTCCGTCAATGGTTATGCTTTCCCTGAAATCCCTGAGGAAGGGGCTTGTGTATAGACCTACTTTGTATCCCGCTTCTCTGAGTATGGCTGTGATCATTGAACCTGTCGAGCCTTTCCCGTTCGTGCCTGCGATATGGATGGTCTTATAGCTATTCTGGGGTTCACCTAATGAGGAAAGCACTTTCTTCACCCTCTCAAGGCCCAGTTTCATACGGAATCTCTTCCTTGAGAAAAGCTCTGATAAGACTTGTTCGTAATCCATCCTCCTCGGGGAGTTCATTTCCTCTTATAATCTTTTTGCAAATACTGTTTGTGGTAAATTTTAAATAGAACAACTCTCTTTTTGATTCTAATGGCAGGAAAACTCATAGTGATAGAAGGCTCTGATGGCACAGGCAAGGGTACACAGTCAAAGATCCTCGTGAAAAGGTTGAAGGAAGAAGGCAGAGAGGCAGAGATGTTTGATTTCCCTCAGTATGATGATTTTTTCGGGAAGATGATCGCCTCATATCTCAATAATGAGTTCGGAGATGCGACGAAAGTTGATCCCTACCTGACCTCGATGCTTTATGCGGCAGATAGGTGGAAAGCCTCAGCCAAAATAAGAGATGCCCTTGATAATGATAAAGTGGTAGTGGTGAACCGCTATGTCCCTTCGAGCATGGCTCATCAGGGATCAAAATCACAAGAAACAGGATTCATAGAATGGCTTGAAGAGCTTGAGTACGAGCAATTCGGGATACCGAGGCCGGATAAGGTCATAGTCCTCACTATGCCTGCTGAAGTCTCCCAGGGGCTGGTCGATTCAAAATCCGCGAGGGAGTATACTGAAAAAGGGAGGGACGGCCATGAGGCTGACAGGTCATACCTTAAGAAAGTTATCGATACTTACAAAAAACTTTCTGAGAAGAAAGGCTGGGATCTTATAGAGTGTTATAAGGACAGGCTCCTGTCGAGGGAGGAAGTATCAGAGAAGATCTGGGAAAAGGTTAATCCTCTCCTGTAAATCTCAATTGAGGGTATTTTTCCAGACAGGTTTCTTTCATATTATTGATGAACTTGTCCGAAGGCCTGGAGATGTTCTGGAGGGTCCGGTTCAGGGTCTTTTCAGGGTTGAAGGGCAAAAGTTCCCATTCACACCCTAATCTGTTCACATAACCTGCAATGCTAAGGATATCTTCTTTACGGTACATTAAAGACGGGATGATGATGGTTGTCACCTTGAGTTTCACTTCGCTTTCCTCAAGAAGGTTTATGCTCTCTTCGATATCATCCATTATGCCTTCTGTAGGTTTGAAGAAAGTGGCTGATCTTGTGATCCTGTCGAATTTTTCTTTTTCCAGAGGCACTTTAAGATCAAGATGGATCTCGTCCATTAACTTCTCCCTGAGCAGAGACTTCAGGGTATTCGGTTTAGAGCCGTTCGTGTCAAGGATTGTCTCTATGCCTTCGTTCTTGGCGAACCTGGAGAGATTGAGAAGAGCCTGTCTCTGGAGAGTGGGTTCTCCTCCCGTGAAGAATATTTTTTTTACATTCTGCTCTTTCATCTCCCTCTTGAGATCCTTGAGGAAGGCTATGTTCTCCTCTCTGAAATCGACCAGCTCTTTCGCATTGCAGTAAGGGCATCTGAAATTGCATCCTGAAAAGAAAACGTAAAAAATGCCGTCTTTGAACCTTTCTATATCTTCGACAGCAATATATGCCTGCATTATTCTTCCTCGTCAGAAAACTCTGTCAGGGAAGTATTTTTCATCATTGTCTCGAATTTCACCTTGTTCTTCTTTATTTTCCTGTCGATCCGAATCCCCCCTCTGCTCTGTCTGAATCCTCCAGACTGTCTGTTTCCTCGACTTCTGCATAAGTTACCGGCTGTATAAGAGCCTGAGCTATCCTGTCTCCTTTCCTTATCTCGAATTCCTCGTTCCCTGTGTTAAGGAGAACAATGCCCCACTCTCCTCTGTAACCGCAGTCGATCACTCCGGCCATAGTTTTTATGCCGCTCTTTGCAGCGTTGCCTGACCTGTCCCATATCAGTGCCACATGGCCCGGCGTTATCGAGGAAGCGATGCCTGTCTTGAATACATGTCTCTCTCCGGGTTTGAGGATATAACTCTCATTAGAATATATGTCTAAACCTGCATCGTATTCTTTCTTATAAGCAGGTAGCTTTGCATCCTTGTCCAGTCTCTTGAATTTCACTTTTGCCATAAATACGTCTCTAAAAAGATTAATATATAAATAATATTGGGATTAATCCTATAGTTTGAAATCAATAAGCCTTCTCTTTGAAGTCGAATATGGAACTCAGATTATCCTCTTCCACTTCTCCGCTGGATGCATTCACCTTGACGTTCAGGACATTGAAGGTCTTTGTGACAAGCGTGAAGTTCCAAACAGGATTGCCCAGATTCTGGAGAATGAAGAAGGACTTCTCTACAGGATGTTTTGAATACTTCTCATTCCTCAGCTTTTCCACTTTCTGCATTGCCTGATTCAGGTTAGTGTTTATGTCTTCCTTCTTCAGCTCCTTGATATGGCTGTCTTCCTTCCTGAAAGTCTCTGACTCGGGGTTCTTCTGTATAGTTTCGGTCTTTTCATTATATACAAATGTGGTGACTTTCCTGTTGGACTTATCATAATAGCCAATCTGCCATTCTTCAACATTCTGCTTGTCCAGCATCTTGAATACATGGGCAAGATAAGTGTCAGGATTCTCCTCTTTGAATTTCTTGAACTCTTCGCTCTCTTCCAGATTATCTATGATCTTTTTGGTATTCATTTTCCTTTGCTTCTCCTTGAATTATATTTAAGTTTTTTGATGGTTCGACGAAAAATATATATTAGGATCATGAACTTCTCAGATTCCTTAATGTCTGGGTGGATACTATGGGAACAGATTACAGGATAGATCCTTCATGCCTTATAAAAGACATGTATGATATACTGGATGTAAGTTATGAAGATAATTGGCCGGCTATGGAGTTCCATACAGAAGTATCATATCTGAATGATAAGGTAAAGGCAGACAATACTGTAGATTTTGCGAATAAGGTTTATAAAAGAGCTTTTGATAAAGTTCTCAGTAAGTATCAGGATGATATGGTCCTTAGGGATTCCCAAAGGTCAACTGAGGGCAAACATAAATACTAAACTTCTGATGAAAAAGTTTAAAAATCGGTTGGCTTTCCTTCTTCATCAAAGGGGCCATAGTGTAGCTTGGCTATCACTGGAGCTCGGGGAATTCTGATGGAGAGTTTCCTTCATCTCCGGATAGCTTCAAACCAGGGTTCGAATCCCTGTGGCCCCACATCTTTTCTTATAGTCCTGTTATCTAAAGCAGTGAGATAACAGTACCCAGGATGGTAAGGATGAAATCCTTACGTGGGAATCCCAGTGGCCCCACATTTAATCTTTCTCTTTAGTGGGCTTGAGTGAACGAAGTGAGTGAAACGCACCTTGCCCCTATGGGGCACTCCCCAGGAGCGCGTATCAAATTTGCGTAATAATTTGTCCCTGTGGCCCCACATTTAGTTTTTCTCTTTAGTGGGCTTGAGTGAACGAAGTGAGTGAAACGCACCTTGCCCCTATGGGGCACTCCCCAGGAGCGCGTATCAAATTTGCGTAATAATTTG
>JBNJDG010000015.1:0-20076 GCA_051819665.1 Nanobdellota archaeon | reverse complement strand
CACCAAAAGCAGCCGCATGTGAAACACCCAAGGTGAAAGGTGAAGCCAAAGGATTTCTAAGCACATTCTGCATGACAACGCCAGACATCGCAAGTGCAAGGCCAGAAAGAACAGCCGCGATGACTCTTGGCATCCTGATATTCATTATAATCTGTGACGCTGTGCTCTCAGAACCAAAAAAAGATGATAGGATCTGCTGAAATGATATCTCAGTTGAACCGACAGAGATGGAGATAAAAGCAAACAAAACAACAAGGAAGAAGAGTAAAGCAATAATCATTGCCTTACTCTTCACAGACCGTTTATATAATGAAGCTGATTCAGACATCTTCTATCTTTCCAAATCCCCCAAACTTCTCTTCCATCACAGGATAGACATCACTGCCCACAAAGAACCTATAGACCTCGCCCGCTTTCTCTTCAGGATCAAACCCAGCGAACTTTTCTGGATAAATGACACTTGCAACATAATATGTATTGGCAATAACAGTTGCATAATTAGTTGTATACCAATTATAAGGCAAGAGCCCATAAAGTTCACCTTCTTCATATGCATCAAGCGAAAAATATTTGCTAGTCTCATTACTAAAATCCTTCCTTACCAAAGAAAGGCCGCCCTGATCGATAAATACTTTGTCAGGATCCCATTCAATAATCTTTTCAGGATCAACATATGCATGCTCCATTCCAAGCCCACCCGCAACATTATTTGCATTCAGGAACGTGAAAGGCGTATAATCTGGTTCTGTTGATGCAAGCCCATGCGCACCCCTGTGAGAAACACCACCTATATAGACAGATTCACCGCCAGAGATATTATAAGTCTCATCATAAAAAAATTCAATTGTGCTATCAATATAATCTTTTATCTCATCTGCCCTTCTCTCCTTGCCAAGAACCTTTGCGGTAAGATCAACCGAATCATAAAAAACATCCCTGTTCTCACCAAGATCACCATAATCAAGAACCACTACAGGTATACCAGTCTTCCTCTGAAGATCATCCGCTTCACCCGCTGTAGTATATGTCCAAAATATCACATCAGGCCCTCTTGCAGTTATTAGCTCTGCATCACCACCATGCATAGGACCTATTGAAGGCAATTCAGAGAGTTCAGGATGAGCAAGAATATAAGGCCTAAGAATCTTTGTCTTCTCAATCTCTTCAACACCGACAACCATATCTGTTGCCTGAAGATAAGTAATAATCCTTAGGGCACCTGCTTCAAGTGCTACGACTTCATCAACCTCCTCAGGCATAGTAACCTCCCTTCCAGCCATATCAACAATCTGCCTTGACCCACCACCAGCATTTTCTTCATTAACACCGCAACCCGCAAGCAATATCATTAAAAAGACAAACACAAACACTCTTCTCATCAAAACACCTCTTATTACATCTAATAGAAAATCTATCCTATTTAAAGTTTTTGCTACTTTTTGAAAAAATCGTGCTACTTTTTTCGGGGACAAAAACAGAATAAAGACACAATAGAAAGAAAATTCCAATCATACAAACTGCCTAGCGAGATCCTCATTGATCTCAAGTACATTCTCCCTGGTCTGGTAATCCCTGAACTCTGAGTCCAGATAAATGTAAGAGGTACCGTTCAAAGTTTTCTTGTATATTGGCACGCCTTTCTCAGAAAGAGACATCACATAATTCCTGACCATATCCTCTTTAAAACCGAGCTTCCTGCCTATCTCTTTGAAAGTCAACTCACCATCCTCATTAGTGTAAAGAGCCATGAAAACTTCCTGTTCCCTGTTGGTCAATCTACCAACCGAAGAATGTTTCGACTTTTTCCCCTCAAGAGTCATCTGTAGCTTATCTACCCTCTGGGTAAGTTTATCTACCTTCTTATCCAACTCACACAAGAATTCGTAATTCGCCTGTATCTCATTGGTATTCTGGTTTATAGTATCAAGGTGTTCATCAAACTCTGACTTTACCTTTTTGAAGGCCTTTTTGATCTTTTTTGTTATTCTATTCTCCATGAACACACCGAACAATTTCTGATCACCCCCTGGCTTTCCAGCAAAAATGTAATTTTAAATAGTTTTATATTTTGAAAAAAATAGATTAGATAACAACGGAACATTAATCTATACTAATAGGAAAACTGTATAGATAAATTTTAATAACAAGAATACATTAATAGATACTATGATAACAAAATCTTCTCTCGCCGTCAATCTATCAAAGATCCCCGTCTTCAGAGAAGCTAACCCAAAGCTTGAGCAATATCCTACAGACTCGGAAATAGCAGCTGAATCATTATGGCAGGCATACATGCTCGGAGATATAGAAGACAGGACAATCACGGACGCAGGCTGCGGTACAGGCATCTTAGGCATAGGCTGCCTGATGCTCGGTGCCGGAGAAGTTAATTTCATCGACAATGACAAGGAAGCAATGAAGCTTGCAGAGAAGAACATCAAGGAGAATATAAACGAAGGAGCTTATGACCTTATCAATGAGGACATCAAAGAGTTCTCTTCACCAAGTGATGTGATTATACAGAACCCTCCCTTCGGTTCGAAGAACAGGCACGCAGACAAGGAATTCCTGGAGAAGGCATTCAAGCTGAGCAATGTCATCTATTCCTTTCATATCTATGAGACAAAGGATTTTCTTGAAAGACTGGCTGAAGATAAAGGATTTAGGATAACACATATATGGAGATACAAATTCCCTCTGAAGAAGACTATGAAATTCCACTCGAAAAGGATCAAGAGGATAGATGTAGGATGCTTCAGGTTCGAGAAGATTAAATGAAGGGATTGATCAAAGAGATAATCATCCCTATGAGAGCTTATCAAAGGGCTCAAATCACAAAATATTTAAACGAGACATAATTCCTTCCCGTTATGGCATTAGCTATCGAGAAGGAAACGAAAAAGGAAATGATTTTTGAGACGGAAAGCATGGGTCATACTTTCCTTAACATGCTCAAAGAAGTTCTCTATAAGGATTCTTCGGTCAAAGCAGTATCATACAAGATTGAACATCCGCTTGTCAAGAAGGCAAAATTCATACTCCATACTGACGGGAAAGAGGAGCCGAGAGATGCCCTCAAGAAGGCGGTGAAGAACATCAAGACCGAAAACACCAAGATGGAGAAAGAGATAGGAAAGGCCCTAAAATGATTTCTGATGAAGACAAGAAAAAACTGCTGAACCACGCAAGAGCATCAATAAATTCCTTTTTCGACCATAAAGAGGTCGTCACTCCACAGGATCTTGATGAAGTGCTCTCAAGGAAGAGCGGAGTATTCGTGACTTTAAAGAAGAACGGCGAGCTCAGAGGATGCATAGGTTATACAGAGCCCTTTTATCCATTGATGGAAGGAGTGAAGAATGCCGCACACGCTGCAGCTTTCAACGACCCGAGATTCGATCCGGTAGAGAAAGAAGAGCTCGATAAGATCAACATAGAGATTTCAGTCCTGACAGAACCCGAGCTTCTCGAGGCAGAGAACCCCGAAGATTACCCTAAGAATATAAGGATAGGCACAGACGGGCTCATACTTAAAGCAAAAGACGGCAGGGGGGGACTCCTTCTCCCGCAGGTAGCCGAGGAACAGGGATGGGATGCTAAGCAGTTCCTTGAACACCTTGGTAAGAAGGCAAGCATAAACAAAGATGCATGGAAAAATCCTGCAAATGATATCTACAGGTTCCAGGTGGAACACTTTGATGAAAAGAGTAATAAATGATTGATTCTCATCCGCTTCTATGGACAAGGAACAGCTCAGGAAAGAAGCTGAAGAGATAAAAGCGGAGCTTGACGAGACTGAACAGGAGGTCAAGGATACCAAAAAGCCCCTCTACTATATTCTGGGACTAGTCGCACTACTGGTCACGATAATGCTCATCTCGACAAATATCCAGGTAGACCCTTCCCCCTCCCGGATCCCAACCATAGAAGAGGTCTTCCATGAGGAGAATATAGCCCATCACAACCATTCTATAAACAACCATAAACAATACAGATACTTGTACAAGCCTGCAGAGACCAAGAGGATTGCGGATAAGATAAGCTCTATCTCCTGTGACGGAGAGAAGGTCTGCCAGGCGAAAGCCCTTTACTCCTTCGTCAAGAAGAATCTCGACTACATAGGCGAGAAGGACGAATATATAAAAGGGCCTAAAGAAACACTCTCTACCGGAGGAGGGGACTGCGATGATTTCTCTATCCTCCTGGCGAACCTGA
The DNA here is from genome assembly GCA_051819665.1 of Nanobdellota archaeon. Taxonomy (GTDB): domain Archaea; phylum Nanobdellota; class Nanobdellia; order Woesearchaeales; family CAZZGN01; genus JBNJDG01. The sequence goes on along the minus strand of JBNJDG010000015.1, from coordinate 15,861 downwards.
TGGGATCGATAGGTCTGAAAACCAGGCTTGTATTCGTCCCGAATCATGTCTACATCGAAGCTTACCTCCCTGAAGCCGCCCAGAAATACCAGAACCAGGGCTGGGTAACCATTGACGGCACATGCGAGCCTTGTAGCTTTGGAGAACTCCCCGATAAGTATAGTGATAAGCCCAAAGTCAGGGTGGACCTATAGAAAGTTTTATAAACGGAAAATTTCTCCCATCATGTCATATCCCGCAGACTACTTAAATTCAGTAGGAGGGCAAAGAATGGATAAAGAGAAAATACTAGAATTTGTAAAAAAGGCAAGGGAAAGCTCTAAGAAAAGGAATTTCTCTCAGACATTTGACTTGGTCGTCAGTCTGAAGAATCTTAACCTTAAGAAACCCGAAGAACAGGTCGACTTCTTCATGCAGCTCCCGAAATCGAAAGGGAAGAATTCCAAAGTATGCGCTTTTGTAGGCGCTGAACTGAAAGAAAGCGCAAAAGAAGTATGTGACCATGTTATTGACAATGATCAGTTCGAGAAACTTGAAAAGAACGATGTGAAGAAGCTTGCATCAGAATATGATTTTTTCATAGCTCAGGCGAACATCATGTCCAAGGTGGCTAAGGCATTCGGTAGAGTGCTCGGTCCGAGAGGAAAGATGCCCAATCCTAAAGCAGGATGTGTAGTCCCTCCAAAAGCCAACCTGAAGCCTCTCTACGATAAACTGCAATATACAGTGAGATTACAGGCGAAGACGAAGCCGGTAGTACAGATCTCTGCAGGCAAAGAAGACATGAAGGATGAGGATATCGCAGAGAATATAGCTTCCGCTTATAATAACCTTATACATCATCTTCCGAAAGAAGAGAACAATATAAGGTCTGTCACTATAAAGACAACTATGGGAAAACCAGTGAGGGTCGAAAAATGAGCAAGGTACCTCCAGCAAAAAAGAAAGTTGTAGAGTCTCTCGTAAAGCTGATGGAAGAGAACCCTATCATTGGTACTGTTAACATGGAGAACATGCCAACCCCACAGCTGCAGAAGATGAGAGAGCAACTGAGGGACAAAGTAAAGATAATCATGTCCAAGAAGAGACTGATCAGCATAGCTCTCGACGAAGCTGAAAAGAAAAAGAAAGGCATCAAAGAGCTGGAAAAGCACATGACAGGTATGCCCGCTCTGATCTTCACTGAAGAGAACCCTTTCAAGCTTTTCAAGACCCTGAAGAAGAGCAAGTCCACAGCACCTGCTAAAGCAGGGCAGACAGCTCCTAATGACATAGTTGTCAGTGCAGGACCTACTTCCTTCGCTCCCGGTCCGATCATCGGGGAGCTGAGCTCCATCGGTGTAAAGGCAGGTATCGAAGGAGGAAAAGTTGTAATAAAAGAAGATGCTGTCGCAGTGAAAGAAGGACAGGAAATCGATGGAAAAACAGCAGAGCTCCTTTCAAGGCTGGGAATAGAGCCGATGGAGATCGGGCTGGATCTTACAGCAACGTATGAAGAAGGGACAATATTCACCAAATCAATACTCGATATTGACGAGGAAGAATTCATGCAGAACATTCAGGATTGTGCCAGAAAGAGCTTCAATCTTGCGATGGAAGCAGGGATTCCGAACCAGGAAACATTGCCGATGCTTATCAGCAAATCCTTTAATGAAGCTAAAGGTCTTGCTCTCGAGGAGAATATCCTCACTGACGAGACCGCTTCAGATGTACTTGCAAAAGCAGAGGCACAGGCCAAGAGCCTAGATTCAAAATTAGACACAGAACCTGCTAAGCAGGGAGAGGAGGCTCCAAAGGAGTAACTCACGATAAAGGAGGTCAATAAAATGGAATACATCTATGCTGCAATGCTTTTACACAAAGCCGGACAAAAGATCGAAGAAGAATCAGTGAAGAAAGTACTTGAAGCTGCTAACGTTAAAGTTGACGAAGCCAGAGTTAAAGCTCTAGTTGCTGCTCTAGACGGAGTCAACATCGAAGAAGCAATCGAGAAGGCACAGGCAGTACCAGCAGCCGCTCCAGCGGCACCAGCCGCAGAAGAATCTTCTTCCGGAGAAGAAAAGAAAGAAGAAAAAGAAGAGAAGAAGGAAGAAGATGACAAGAAGAGCGACGAAGAGGCTGCTGCAGGTCTTGGTGCTCTTTTCGGTTAATTTTTTTTATTAATTTTCTAAGTGAAGTTAAATGACAGAAAAAAAAGAACTCAAAGAAAAGAAATCCGAAGTCTCTGAGCTCAAAGAGAAGCTTAATGAGCTGGATACAGAGAAGGAGAAGTATTTCAAGGAGAAAGAAGAAATACAATCCAAGATCTCTGAGCTTATCGAACAGGTTAAGAAACTGAAGAAGGAAAGGAACTCCTATACTGAAAGCGTCAAGAAGAACAAAGAGAAAAGGGAGAAACTTAACAAAGAGATCAACGATAAGATTGCAGAGGTCAAGAAATACAAGGAAGAGAAGGATAGTTCTTCTGCTCCTGATGTGGATCCGGTGAAGCTCAAGAAAGACATCGAAAAGATGGAGTTCAGCATTGAAACTCAGGGTATGTCTTTCAGCAGAGAACAGAAGACCATGAAGAAGATCAACGAGCTCAAGAAGAAACTCAGGGAAGCAGAAAATTCCGGCAATATCGGAGGCAAGATCAACTCTACCTCAAAAGAGATTGATAAGCTGAAGAAAGAAGCCAACCAACTTCACAAGAAAATTACCGAAGAAGCTAACGAATCCCAGAAGAAGCACGAAGAGATGCTCAAGATCTCTGAACAGATCGATGAACTGAAGAAGAAGGAAGAAGACTGTTTCAACCGCTTCCTCGAGTTCAAGAAACAGTTCACCGAAGCCAATAAAGAACTGAAAGGGAAGCTGGGAGAACTGTCAAAGATTAACGAGGAAGTCTCTACTGAGAAACAGAAAGCAGCCCAGGATAAGAAAAAGAAAGAGGAGAAATACCTCAAGGACAAGGGAGAAGCAGTAGAAGACAAGATCAAACAGGGTAAGAAACTCACTACGGAAGATCTCCTCGTTTTCCAGAAGAAGAAAGATTGATTTTTCAGGCTTTAAGCCTCATTTTATTTCTATTCACCCATATTTAACATATATAAAAATTACTATCCGAAACTATCTTATGAACAGATGAGCTTTAATATGATCATGTAAAGAATAAATTTTTCCAAAAAAAGTAATATAGAAGAATAAAGAATTATTTATTGAACTCAGTATAACCGCATTTACCACATGTAGTCCTGTCCTTATGAGCTGCCATGAATGTACCTTCACCACATTTAGGACAGGTCTTGTTCTTTCTCTTTATGCTCTCTCCATCCTTCTCGTAAATGTCAGATAATTTATTGTTCGCCATTTTCCTTCTTCTCCTCTACAACATGTCTCTTCTTCATGTAATCCCTAACGAATTTCTCCATCTTTGCCTTGTCCTTATATACATGAGCGAAAACATCAGCTTTTCTGCTGCTGAACTTAGAGACGATCCTCTCTATGATGATCATCTCCTGGTTTCCTTTCACAGCTTTAGCGACCTGTTCTCTCATGAACTGCCTTGATGGAATCTCCTTATCAAACTCGACTTCTGCCTTCAACTCAGTCCTGCTGAGCAAAGGCTGTTCCTGTTTCTCTACTATCTTTACTTTCATGATTATCTTACCTTTATCGCGTATTCCCCTTTAGCCTTGAATCCCATCTCATTGGCGATCATAGACTTGTTAGGGTCAAGCACTATCACCCTTCCGTTCCAGTTGGTGGAAAGGTCCTTACTGCCTGTCAAAGGGTCTTCATTCCCTTCAACAAGCATCTTCGTCTCCCTGCTTGCCTTAAGCTTTGGCATTATTATCCTCCTCTAGCCATTCGAGCTTGCCCATCCTCGGCTGCCTCATCGTCAGCCCGAGCTTAGGGTTGCTCAGATCCTTATAACTTACCGCGATGATCCTGGCCCTGCAAAGGTCCTCCATCTTCAGGGATCTCTTGCCCTCCTTTCCTGTGAGCACCTTATCCTTGCTGAAGGACACAAAATCATCCATTGACTGTGAGATATGTATCATTCCCTCAATAGGACCGAGAGATATGAATGCACCGAAATCGGCTATATCCTTTATCTTCCCGAGCACAACTTCCTGGAGCTCAGGCCTGTAAACAAGCACTTCGAATGTGGTCTCATAATAAGAAGCGCCGTCACCAGGGATTATTATCCCTTCTTCCATATCATCGACCTGGGACACATCAATGACCATCCCGAGATCCTTAGATATATAACCGCTATACTTCCTCTTGATCCTCTTTACTATTGCATCCTTGATATCCATGTCGAACAGATTGGGAGGTACACGGATATGATCGCTCAATTTTACCTTATAAAACATTTATTCCACCACGAGATAATTTTTTTGCCTTAAATATATGATCGGGATTCCTTTCTGCTTAAGCTTCCTCTTGAGACCCTTGTCCTGTGTTGCTACTCTGTAGCCTTTCTCAAGAGCCTTATTGACGATTATATCATCGACATATCCTCTCTCTGAAGTCTCTATGACCTCTATCTCCTGCCTTTCCATCACCTGTCTGGCGAGGGAGGCAGACCTTCTCATATGAGCTTTCTTGTCCGTCTCTGCAATCTTATCAAGCTCATCAAGGGATTTGTCAACGATATACAACTTGTAGGGAAAATCACAGACACGACCCAGCTCTGTAAAGACATCTACATTCTGGGTGACAGGTATCATCAAAAAATTTGTGTCTAGTATTATTCCCTCCATGTAATGGGGGTGAGGAAACTGTTTTTGTTTATAAATGTTTTGCTTAATTCATTTATAAATCCGGATAAACTCATCCAGATAAGCATCCGCTATCCTCTTGTTCTCGATGATCAGGATATTCTCATCATTCCTCTCAGTGCCGCTCTCTGTAGGATTATAAGAGCCTGTTATGACCGTCCTGTTGTCTATTATGAAGACCTTATGATGCATCATTGAAGGGTTATCATCTTTCCTGACATCTATATCATGTTTCTTCAGCATATCATAGACACTATACCTCGATATCTGTGAGCTTTCCATCACACCCTTCACATCAAGACCTCCATACTCCTTAATTATGAGCCTGTTGGCTATGTGATTTGAAGTGAAAGAGAATGTCATGAAATATACGGACTCTCTGGCATTATCTATAAAGAAGGATACTTTCTCCTCACAGTCATCCATGGGACAGAAATAATTATAGACATGGGTATTGTTTAGCATCACATGGTGTTCCCTGCTGAAACCCTCTTCCGACTCCAGATATGAATGATACTCTCTGTAATTAGAAGCGATGCTTTCCGAATTTATCACCAATACGTTATTGTCATTCTCTGTCTCTCCGTTCTCGGTAGGATTGAACGAGCCTGTTATGACCCTGTCTCCTTTTACACAGAACTTATTATGCATTATGCCTCCCGAACTTACCTTTGTAACATTCCCATGAGCGTTTCCCTCATCCATGATTATATCAGCAGGTGAAAAATTGAATTCAAGGTCATAGAAGGCACACTTCGTCCTGTTATCTATAAACCCACTGAATAATGAAGTGCAATTCTCCTGTGGACAGAAATGTACAGATATATTACCCTCACTTATAGGTATCTCTGCAGGGCCGGAAAATGCAAGCAGTAAAAAAGGGATTACTAAGATAAACAAAATGACAAATCTCATGAGAAAAAAATAAAACAGTTATTTTATCTGTCTTTCCAGATAAAGAACGAAAAATCTCCTTCAGCGACGGAATAATCAGGAGATATAATAAAATCTCTTATGTATAAGCCCATACGGATGGAATAATTGCAGTAAAACATAAAAATAATAAGAATACAGATTATTTTAACATGGATCTGCTCTTCATCGACATAGATGATAACTTTGTATATCACCAGACCGTAGCTTCCGCAAACCAGCTCTTCCTGATATACCTATACAGGCTGTTCGGGAAAGAATACACATGCAAAAGCCTGTGCACAACAAGAAAGGTTTTCCTTGAGATATTAAAGAGCCCTTCCCTGAGGATAAGGAAAAGATATACAGGGACTGTACTTAAGCTCTTATCATTGGGCATAAGACTTCATCTTACCAATCTTTACAGGAACATTGTCAACAGATTCCTCAGTAAAGATAGCTTGATAAGCTGCAAGAGCATGATATACAGATGGGCGGGAACCATAACCTGCCTTGGGATAAGACCCGAAGATTACAGGATAAAGAAGAAACATATAGAACCTTACAGGAAGATCATGAAGACCTACAGGAAAATAAGGAGAAAAAATCCTAATATAAAGGTTATCGCACTAACAGAAAGTTTCATCATCGACAATTCCCCCATAAAAGATATCCTTGATGTGGACGAGTTCATAGCGAACGAGTTCAGGGTGAAAGACAACAGGATCTCCGGCTATAAGATAAATATAAAGGATGGTTTTGACAAGAAAAGGATCGCCAACAGCTACAAGGGCAGGAAAGGGATAATGATAGATGGCTATGACGATGCCCAGCTTATTGACTTGAAGGACCTTGTCTTCATCGAGAGCAAGAAGAAACTAAGGAGATTTCAGGCAGCTCTGTCATAGATGTTAATTTACTCAAGCAAATTTTCCAATAAATCACCCAAAAACCTTAAAAATAATTAAATAAACCTGGGATGAAGGAGTTGATAATATGCCAATTAAAGATGGAGATAAAATAAAAGTCGAATACACAGGTACGCTGGAAGATGGTTCAGTCTTTGACAGTTCAGAGAAACAGGGAAAGCCCCTCGAATTCGAGGTAGGCAAAGGAGAGATAATCCCCGGATTTGAAGAAGCTGTAAAAGGCATGGAAAAGGACCAGGAGAAAGAGATCAAGCTCACTCCGGACAAAGCTTACGGCGAGAGGAAAGACCAGATGATCCAGAAAGTCCCGAAAGACAAGATGCCTCAGGACCAGGAAGTCAAAGAGGGCATGGCACTCATGGTCGGCCTTCCGAACGGAGCGCAGCTGCCTGCAAAAGTAGTTGAGGTTGGAGAGCAGGAGGTAACTATCGATGTAAATCATCCTCTTGCAGGAAAGACCCTGAACTTCAAACTTAAAGTAGTGGGAGTTAACGAGTAAACCCCATTATTGTTTTTAATTTTCCTTCTGTCTGTTTTCTTCTCTGCGGGCTCATGTATTTCCCGAAGAAATCCCTCAGAGCAACCTCGACAAATCTCCTCCTCTCAGAAGACGTCGTTCCGTCAAGTGAGGACAGACCTGCCCGTGAAATAACCTGATCCATAATAGACATCGCATTCTCCGGACCGAAATGATCCAGAAAAACCTGCCTTAGTTCTTCATGCTTGATTTTGCCAATCTTACTTTCTCTGCTTTTGATAACAACATCAAGAGGCTTAGAATCGATATCCTCTTTCAATTCCTTCTTTTTTTCTCCAGAGAGGTCTTTAGACATATCCATTACCCCTAACTTTTCAAGACTTACCTGATAAAAATAAGAACTTTCACCTAATTGCCTGAAATCATAGAGATTCTCTGAATAAAACCTTTTCTTATTCTCAAGATCCATATTAATGAACAGGATGAACTGCATTTTTATATCCACTATCCTTTCCTCGGAGATACTCTCCAAAAATATATAGTCTATCAGCCGGCTAAAGAACTTCAGTTGTGAACCCATAGACTCCATAAAGAGGTTCTTGATTCCCTCAGAGGCAAGTTTCTTCTCTATAATTATCCCAGCAATGGAATCATTGAATATCATCGATAGATATTTTCTTATCTCAGGCTGAAGATTCAGAAGCATGGTCGAAAAGAAATCACCATCCTCACCATAGATCCGCCGGAAGACCTCTTTCGCTCTGTCCCTGAAATACGACTCCTTGAAATATGACGAGAAAGCACTCTTGAGTATCATGAAGACCAAGGTAGGTATATTCGAAGGATGCGCCATATCAAGATTTTTCAACCCAAATTTCCTCAACTTCATCTTAAGGAACTTCTGGCCCATAATACCGAATCTTTCATCAAAATAATCAGCCAGGACCTTCTTTGGCGATTCCCTGAAGGATAACCCAGTAGGGATCTCCCCTCTTACTGTCCCGGATATGAACCTCTTCTTCTCCCGGTCCCTGTAATCTGGCTTGATAAAATCAGAGATATACTCTTCAAAGAACCTTGACAGGAAACGGGTATCATACTTTTTATCATGAAGTTCTTCAGTAACAAGTATCATGGAAAGATAAGGACCAAAATGCCTCTCTAGAGCGGCAACTATACTTCCGGAATGATCTGAACCCATTTTTACCCAAGTGCATTATTAACTCTCTTGACCACATCCATTAGATCGAAAGGTTTTGTTACATAATCTACTACAAGGGGATTCTTCATGATATCATCCTTCTCTTCCTTCATGAACCTCACAACAGTCACAAGAATTATTTTAGTATCCTTTCCTTCTAGCTTACCCAGAGTCTCATCAAGTGAATATCCGGGCATCATGACATCAAGAAGGACAAGATCCGGCTGTATCTTATCAAATTTTTCAACCAGCTCATTTCCGGATTCTGCTTCATATGTCTCATGACCCTTCTTCTGCATTATCATCACAAGCGATTTCCTTATATCCTCACTGTCATCAACTACCATTATCTTTCCCATTCTATCAACCTCCATAAGGAAGGAAAAACCAGAAGTTCGAACCTTTACCGGATTCACTTTCAACTCCCATCCTTCCCTTCATATTACTAATTATAGACTTGCATATCGCAAGTCCCAAGCCTGTGCCCTCATAATTTCTCGACCTGCTTGCATCCACCTGTTCAAAAGCCTTAAAGATCCTATTCAGATCCTTCTTCTTTATTCCTATCCCTTCATCCTTAACCTGTACAAGAACACCTTCTTTCGATCTATTCACAGACACATCAATATTTTTTCCTTTATCAGTAAATTTGATCGCATTATTTATAAGATTAAAGAGCACTTGTGTAAATCTTTGTTTATCCACCCTCATCTTCCTGACCGTCTGGTTCTTAAGATTTATCCTGACACCCTTCTTCTCCGCCTTAAGCCTCATGGTCTCAACAGCTTCCTTCGTCAATTTATTCAGATTATGATCCCCATAATAGAATTTCATATTTCCTGAATCGAGTTTCGAAAGATCAAGTATATCCTCTATTAATCTATCGAGCCTCTCTGTATTCTCAAGGACCATCTTCAGACTATCCTGCTGTTCACCATTAACTTTTCCCATAAACCCTTCCATAAGCATCTGGATCTGTGCTTTCATAGGTGTTATAGGAGTCCTAAGTTCATGGGAAGTCACACTGAGGAACTGTGACTTCACTTTTTCCAGCCTTTTCTGTTCATCAAGGGATTTTCTCAACCTGCTCATCACCTTAAGGATAGCGGCCTTACTCTTTTTCAATTCCTGGACTTTGTTCCTCAGACCCTCTGTCTTCTCATCAACTTTTATCTGCAGGTTATTGGCATAATCCCTCATTTTCGTTTTTGAACTATTAAGTTCATCACTCAACCTGTTGAAAGAACGTGCAAGCTCACCGATCTCATTTCCCTTATCTATCCCAACTGAATATCCATAATATCCCTGCTCCAAAAGATAGGTTGCCTTATTGAGCTCAGAGAGGGGTCTCAGGATGTTCCTGTCCAGAAGATAAAAGGATAGAATTCCGGAGATCAATACGACAAACAAAAACAGGGTTAGTACATTTCTCAAATGGCTCTGGACTTTCTCTTTTATGGTTTCCGTTCCATAATCCACCAGTAATGTTCCTTTCTTTTCACCCCACATATACAAAGGAGTTATAACCCTTATAGTATCATTTACCCTGAAACTAAGCGTCGAACCCTCTCTGTAAGACTCATAATTTTTATAATCCGGGATAGTCTCTGTCCGGGAAAGATCAGAAGAAACAATGGTTTTCAGACCATTATCATAGCGATTGATATCTATAGACTTAAGATCTGGATTTAACCTCATATTCTCTTGTATTATATCTTTGAGAGCACCTTCCGGATAATCCCCAAAATCCTTCCTTATAGTAGCATCCAAAGAGAAAGCCAGAGATTCAGCCTTCTTTATGTAAGCCTGTTCCAGAGCCTCCTGATAACTATCCACTGTGAAATAGGAAAGCAAAGATGTAAGAATAAGAACTATCAGGATCATTCCCGATACAACCTTGAAAGATAGACTCATGCTCATTGTTTATAGAAAACCTCATTACCAGAAGGTTATAAATATTTCGTATAATTTCAACATTGTATTTGTCACTACTCAAATATACTAATAGAATCGAAAGATTTAAATATAAGTTTTCTTCCCTGTAGTAGTAATACCAATCACCTCTTTTTTCCCGGGGAGGGTTCCTTACGGAACCTTCCTAGGGTTTTTCCCCTTTCTCTTACTATAACGATGAAAAAGGAAACCTATTCCAAGGCCTGATAGTATTCCGAGGATGAAGTGTAGAATGAGTTCTTTATTGATAACGAAATAGGGCTTTCCCTCCCGGCCGAAGTACATATCAAGCTGGGAGAGCTCTACCGCATATTCTGAATAGAGAAGTGCAGAGGAAGGATCCTGTTCTTTCAGATATTTTGCATATTCATAATAACTATAACCAAGGAGAGGGAAACTTCCTTTTTTCTGCTGGTCGATGATCATACCTCCGGCTATGTCCAGCTTGCTGTCTATCAAACTGTTAGTATCCCCCTCTCTTAGACCCAATGCATTTATGACCACATCTACTTCCGCTTTCGTCTTACTCGCCTTGAAAAGACAGAGAGAGTAATCACCACTGGAGAGATCTTCTCTCGCATAAGCCAGCCTGTCACCATAAGACCTTTCCAGAGACGGCATAAAATACTTCACATACTCTATCCTCTCCCTTGCCTCACCTATCTTCTTCACACAGGACTCTCGAAGATCTGCCTCACCAACTTTCTTTCCTCCCTTATCAAAAAACTCAGACCAATATTCTGAGCTCTTAAGCCTTTCGCCAGAATAAGCGAGGTTATAGAGAGCATCATCTGTCCTGTTCTGTGAGAGGAGATCAGAAGTCACGTCAAGCTTCTCCTTTGTACCTATAAGCCTTTCCCTGACTATCATCTGGGCCTGCAGATCAAGGATCGTTTCTATATCCCTCTCTGCAAGAGAACTGTATGCATCATCAAGGTCCTTTCTCACTTCAGTTAATTTTTCTTTGATATCTCCGGATGTAAGATTATCCCTCCTGAGCGCATTATACCTGTAACGTATATTAGCCCCGAAACATAGGCTTGCAGCAGAATAAGACTTACCTTTATCAAGAGCCTTCATAGCCCTTTCCGTCAGATTCTCCGCCTGAGAGACATTCTCAACCTTTAACTCCGCTGTCCTTGAGCACATATTATCGACTATGTTGCTCATTGTCTTATCATATACGTCCGAAGCTTTCACCTCGCCATCCTTCTCATCATATATCTTCCCGGTAAACTCATAGATTGCCTGATTCAGGGTGTTGACCTCAACAACCTCTATACCCAGTCTCTCCCCATAATTGATAAGGTCTATAGTATCATTGTCCTCGTTGACATATCTGGTAGGCACAAGAACTTTCCTCAGTCCTTCTTCATGAGCAGCTTCTATCTTTTCCTTTATACCACTTACAGGGCCGATGATCCCCCCGCTGTTGATAGTCCCTGTAATGGCAACAGAATGATCGATCTCAAACCCTTCGATCACAGAAGCGGTGAGCACAGCAATGGAAGCACCTGCACTCGGGCCGCCTATCAAAGGAGAATTGCTCCTGATAGTATAAAAGAAATCTGTATAACCACAGTCCCTGTCAAGGAAATCACATGTTATCTCCTTAGCGAATCTGGTAGAGATCTGAGTATCAAGCTGTGTCAAAGGGAAAGTATCGATGAAAACCCTTCCACGGCCCCTCTCCACATCAAGCTCAAGGCTCGCAATGCTGCCCTCGATATTCCCGTTCTTCTCTGACACTGCAAGAAGCTTCATCGAGCCATGGTCTGCAGAGACCAAAGGAACAAGGAGCAGGACCAATAAAAAAAACATGAATCTTTTCATAGCTTTCTGATAAAACATAGGATATATTTAAGATTAATCTCCCGCATACTCGAAACCTGCACTTGAAGTCAGGAAATCCTCTCTCTTGAACTCCTTCAATACAAAATACTCATGCTTCTTCTTAACCCCTGCTGAGTCAAGCTTATCACAAAACTGCTGATAGTCGATCATAGAACTGAAAACTGCCTCTACCATAAAATCATATCCATTGTTTATCCTGAAAAAAGAATTGACCCTGAAATTCCTCATAAGGAAATCCCTTACCGGCTCCCTGGCAGAACTATTGACCTTGAGGATGAAATGCACCATCACATCAAAACCAAGCTGGTCAAAATCAAGCAGGGAAGTGTGCCTCTTGATCACCCGCTTCTCATAATCCTTTATCCGGTCAAAGATCGTTGATACCGGTATACCCGTCTTGCGGGACATACTAGTCAGATTCTTCCTCGAATTCCCCCTCAAAGAGGATAAGATAACAAACTGGTTTTTTTCCACGATAGACACCCCCACGACTTATCAAAATGCCTGAAATACACTATGTTAATAATAGAATATAAATATTATTTCGGAAAATTCTGCAAGGTGTTTCAGTAATATCTGAAACATTTATAAATGACCAGGTCTTAATCATATATGTCTGAAAGATGAAAGACGAAGAACTCAAGATTATCGAGCTTTTCAAAGAAAGGCAAAGGGAAGAGATATCCACATACGAGATAGCCGAATCGATTTACCCAGATAAATTCTCCGAACTCAAAAAGGCCGACGAATTCTATGACAACCAGAAAAAGAGCGAGGTAAAGAAAGAGAAAGCTAGGCTGCACCGGAAAACCCTCTACTATATCAACAAGCTAGTGGAAAAAGGGATCCTTAAGCTCGGGAGTAAAGGCGGCAAGGGAAGGAAAAGCTTCATTATGACCGAAGATAATCCTTTCACCCAGAGCACAGCCAGATCCCATATGCCGGCCATGCCCATAGAAGGTTATGAAAACAAAGGTATAATAAAAAAAGGAGACAAATCAAACCTTATAAACAGGATCAATTCAATCATTCTCCAATCGAAGATGTTCAGGAACCTTGACGAGCTTGAAGAGACCATTAAAGAGATGTTCTCTTATGTAAATGATGCAATAGGGATAAACGACTTCGAAACCCTGATCGAAGAGAATACAGGAGGGTTCCTCGAGAGGCTTGATAAAGAAAGCATCAATTATGGTAAGGAGATAAGCCTGATAATAGACTTCTCAAACATAAGGAATACTGAAAAAACGATAAAGATGCTTGATTCTTTCACTGAACTGGATATAGAGAACATCAACATAATATTCGACATTTCCCCGGAAGAGCTGAAAGAACATGAAGAGATAATGAAACATGCTGTGAAAAGATTTTCTGAAAGAAAAAGACAACTCTACATAAAGAATCAGAAATCCCATGATGCACCTTTCATACTCGGAAGTGATGGACCATACACTTTCAGGCCTTACGACTGGAACAATTTCAGACTGGAGATGCAGGGAAGAATGAAATCAATCATCTGTTCACAGAGTACGATAAAGATAGACCTCCCTGCATTCTTCAGGGAATCGAAAAGCTACAAACTGAAAGAGCTCATACTGAACATATCAAAATCCCTTCTCTACTCTAATTCTGAACAGGCAAGCAGGAGCAACGACCAATTCAGGAAAATAATCAACATGAACGACAGCAGAAGGCTGTTCTCTTTCAGCAGGGATTATATAAGGTTCCTCGATTATGAACCAGTAATGAGCGAACTTGATCATGAAACAATGTTATCCATTATGAAAACATGCAAGAAGATCGCAGAAGATTTTGGGACAACAGAAGAAAGCATATACAAATCCTGTGGTATGCCCAGGCGTTTCAGGATAGCTTTCGGATCAACACACAATATAACAAAGATAAGGGTGAACAGCATAAATGACCTCTCCAGTCAGGAAAATAAAGAGATAATATACAGACAGGAAGAACTTAATCCGGTCTTCGACGGAGGAGAGACCTTCTCGATTTTGAGGAGGAACGAATTTACAATAAAAGACATCATACATGAGATCGATATGATCCTTTCAACATACAATATCCCGTTCTTCTGTTACGATTTCGGACAGAGGAAGGACACCGACATGACACTCACCAATTTCCTAAAATGATAAAGAAAGATTCAGCCTCGGACGCGTACAAGGAAGCTATCAGATATGTGATGAACGAAGGAGACGACTTCATAGACAAGAACGGGAAGAGATGCAGGGAAGTCCTTGATATGAAGATAGAGATAACCGAGAAGAAAGAGAACATAACCACGCCAATAGAGATGATAAGCAAATATGAAAGATGGGAGTACCCACGTATTGATGAGATAGCCAACATAGTTCTGAGAAGGAAACACAGTCCCGGGCATATATATGTATACGGCCAGAGGATATTCAATTTCCAGGAAAGCGTGAACCAGATAGAAGATTTTGTGATCCCTCTTCTCTCAAGAGATAACAGGAGCAGGAGAGGAGTAGTGAACCTGTGGGACCCGCAGATAGACTCAAACATATTCAATAAGGAAGTACCGAGCATCATGACCATAAGTTTCATAGTGAAGGGAGAGAAGCTTAATGTCAGTGCAGTGATAAGGAGCAACGACATATTCTTCGGCCTTCCTGCCAATATATACCAGATCTACTTATTACAGGAATACGTCTCCCAGAGGATAAATATAAGTATGGGGAAGATCACTCTATACTTATTGAGCGCACACGCATTCGAACATCATTTTGACGATATAAAGGAGATGATATGATGAAAAAATACACTGAAGAAGAGGTTCAGGAGATAAGGAATACTTTTTATGAGGAGATCAAAAGGAGGGACAAGAAGATAGATGAGCTAAAGAAATCGAATGACATCCTCATGAAGACTGCCTTAAAGAACACAGAAAGAGAGACACTACAGGAAGAGCTCAAAAAGAAAAAGTGAGTCCTGAACTGATTCCCTTCAACATAATATAATATGGCAATCTGCCTTTATTCTCTTCCAGGATATTCTTTGGAAAAGATTTTCTGATGAAACTGTTGGAAAGACTGCCGAAAACCATATCTGCCCTTGAAGCCTTATCTATGAATGATATGCTCTTGGTATCCACACAGACTATCCTGTCATGATCCGCTAACTCAATTGCCCTGTAAAAAGCCTTGTAGAAAGGGCCATAAGGATGAAAGAAAGACACTACATTCTCTTTTTCATTGTCAATATTCCCGGCGATCTCAGGAGTAGCGTCCTTTCCCGAAGATACTATGATGACCTGATCCGCACTTAATGAATCCACTATCTTACGGAGCCTGCTTCCTGCATCCTTTGCAAACAGCACAAGTGTGTACATAAATAAGAAGACAGAATGATCATATTTATTCTTTTTCCAAAAAAATGACCGTAAATAAAAAACCAACAACCCTTCCATTGTCAATAGAAACATCTTTCTACTGTGAATAGAAATTAGAAACAGGAATAAATGAACACCTGCTCAAGTTTTGACGATTGAATCTTACATGCCTGAATACTGAAGAAGTCAATGGTGATATCCAATTTAGTTTCAGAACTATTTCATCGAACCTTTTTCCAAAAAAATAAAAAGAAGAACCTATAAGATAAGGATATGAGAAAGAAGTCCAGTCATAAGGGAGAGAACGGAAGAATCCTCGTAATAGGAGGAAGTGAAGACTACACCGGCGCACCTTTCCTCGCCGCGATGGGAGCTTTAAGATCAGGAGCTGACCT
>JBNJDG010000014.1:0-20419 GCA_051819665.1 Nanobdellota archaeon | reverse complement strand
ATAAGCATGGTTGTCGCTTCGCTTGCAACTTCTGTTGTTGTTAGCTTTTTTGGTATAATTGCTTTTGTCGGGCTTGTAGTTCCACATATGGTCAGGTTTGTCATAAAAGGGAATGATTTTTTCATGGTTCCTATAACAGCACTTTTCGGTGCTTTGTTCATGCTTTTTACAGACACGCTGGCAAGGACGATAATATCGCCAGTGATACTTCCAGTGGGCATTGTTACGTCTTTTGTTGGTGCTCCGCTTTTTCTTTATCTATTGCTCAGGAAAAGTAAGAGGGGATATATGTGAAGATATCTGTCAACGGACTTTCTTTTAGTTATGGTGCAAATAATGTGTTGGAAGATATTGATTTTAGTATAGGTAAGGGTGAACTTGTGGGCATAATTGGATCTAATGGTTCGGGTAAGAGCACACTTCTTAGATGTATGAATAAGATTCTTTCTCCGAAAACCGGCACTATCATGGTTGATGGTAAGGAGAGCTCTAAATTGTCATGTAAGGAGGTATCAAGATTGTTTGGTTATGTGCCTCAGGTCATACCTTCAGATTTTTCCATGACTGTATTTGATACTGTGCTAATGGGGAGAAGACCTCATGTCTCTTATAGGCCTGGGGAAGAGGACATAAAGAAAACATCAGAAGTCTTATCGCTTTTTGATCTCGATGATATTTCCATGAAGAATATTGATGAACTTTCAGGCGGACAAAGGCAGAAGGTTTTCATAGCAAGATCTTTAGCACAGGACCCTAATGTTGTTCTTCTTGATGAACCAACTGCTAACCTTGATATGAGGCATCAGATTGAGTCGATGGATATAATAAAAAATCTTTCTTTTAAAGGTATGTCTGTAGTTGTTGCGATGCATGACCTTAATCTTGCTGCAAGGTTTTGTGATAAGGTTATAATGCTTAAGAAAGGTAAGGTTTTTGATGCGGGCAGTAAGGATATACTTCATAGTGAGAATATCAAGGAGGTTTATGGTGTTGATGCTGATATTTTATTCTCAGGAGATCATCCAGTTATAATACCTAAGTTAGTGGGGGGGAAAGAATGCAATTTGAAAAGATAGGTGTGGTCAGAAATGAGATGGACAAAAAGATGGATCCTTTTGAGATGAAAAAGAATGAGAGCAAGATAGTGATTGATGAGAAATTTTCTGATGGTCTTTACAGGATAGAAGAGAATGATCATATTAATGTTTTCTTCCTGTTTGATAGGTCTCTTGGCCATAAGCTTAAATCGAAGACTTATGATGGTGAGGTAAGAGGCGTTTTTTCTTCAAGAAGTCCTAATAGACCTAATCTTTTAGGTATGACTGTTGTAAGGCTCTTATCAAGAAAGAATAATGAGCTAACTGTCCTTGGTCTGGATGCTTTAAACGGGACTCCTGTGGTTGATATTAAACCATTTGTTCCTGATTTTGACACATCTGAAATAGGGCATATTAGGGAAGAAAAGGAGAAGAATTCTCCTCGTTCGGATATTGTCGGCTTGATACGGAAAAATGATTCTGAATCTTTGCTTAAGCTTTCGGGCAAACTTCATGGTCATTTCTGTCCTGGTTTATCTATGGGTGTAATAGCTGGGGTTTATACTATGCAGAAAATGTCTTTTTCAAATGATGGCATGGAAAATCTGATTGGGATAACTGAGACAAATAACTGTATGGGTGATGGGATACAGATAGTTACAGGTTGTACCTTCGGTAATAATTCTTTGGTGTTTAAAGATATTGGTAAGAATGCTTTTACACTTGTAAAGAGAGATGGTAAAGGTATAAGATTGGTTGCAAAGGATGATTTTATGTCTGAGATGGGGGGTTCAGATGAATTTTCTGAGCTTTTTGATAAGGTAGTTAAGAGAAGAGAAGGAAGCGAAGAGGATATTTTGAGATTTAAAAGAGCCTCAAAGAGATTGTCTTTTGAAATGATAAAAAAATCTGCAGAAGAAATTTTTGATATAGAGGCAGTTTCTGTTGAAGTGCCTGAATTTGCACCGATACATGAAAGTTTAAAGTGTAGGAGATGCGGAGAAAAAACAATGGCTTCAAGGGTAGAAGAAGGAATCTGCCTTAATTGTAAGGACAGTTACTTTGAGCTTGATGGTTGTGGAATAAAGAAGAAATGATCAGGTAAGTTCTGCTGGTATTTCTGTCATTGATGTGTTTCTTATATCTCCGTCTATTATATATGTTGAGAGATCTATTGCTCTAATGTTTGTTGGAGCTTTTTCCGGGTTTACATTGAACCTGTAATCAAATTTAAAGCAGTTTTCACATTCTTCTAGTTTTTCTGCCCTGATGAGTCTTAAGTTACTTCCGTCGTATTCTTTGAATTGGAAAGAGTCTTTTACCATCTCAAGTGCCAGTTCCTTTGACTGGTTTAGTGTGAATTCTTTCTCTTCATGCTGATTTCCTGGCAGTATTATAAACATCGTAGTAATGATTGCTGCAAGGATTATTATCATTGCACCTTTGTTCTTGTTTTCCATTTTGACACCCTTTGTTGTGTTAATCATTATTAAACATTTGCTAAAAATTTTAGAAAGGTTTAAATATCTGTATGTTATACATTTCTAACATTATGTTAATGAGATATAACAGGTGATAATGATGAAAAAGATTAGGGTTTTAGGATTGCTCGGTTTGCTTGGGTTTTTAGGACTTTTTACAGGAAATTATGGCTTCTTTGGTTTCTTCGGATTTTTCTCTTTTTTTGCAGCAGCCAAGGTATCTGATGAGAGGCTGACTCATAATGTTTATAGGTCTGGATTTAACAGCTTTGTAGTCTCGCTTATTGGCTTATCTTTGCTTATAACAGCACACTCAATGAGACAGAGCATGGAGGTGCTTGCGATAATCACAGCTTCAGTGTTTGTAGCGATGATCATTGCTTTTGTCTTGTCGATGAATATCTATGAAAGGAAAGGAGAAAATATATGAGGACGAGGATTAAGGAACTCAGGGCAAAGTATGATCTTACCCAGGAAGGCTTGGCAGAAAAGGTCGGTGTCAGGAGGGAGACTATAGTTTTTCTTGAGAAGGGTAAGTATAATCCTTCTCTTAAGCTTGCCCATGATTTGTCTGAGGCCTTTGGTGAGAGGATAGATGATGTTTTTATCTTTGATGATTGATATCATAAACTTTCTCTAACAGATCATGGAATCCGTGTATAAGATCATCTCTCTTGTAACATTCTTCCGGAGTAATCCATTCATAATCCTCGTGCTCGTCCGGATTAAGCTTAACTTCAAACTTCTGCTCTAAACTTATCCTGAAGGTGGGGAATTCCACTATTATTTCCGGAAAGTGCCATGTCAGGTCATTTACTGGGGATACGTCTTTTGGGTCTACATCAAAGCCTGTCTCTTCCTTCACTTCTCTTATGACGGCTTCCTTATCACTTTCTCCTTCTCCCACTTTGCCTGCAGGCAGGCCCCACTTGCTGCCTTGTTTCTTATCCGGATTTCTCTTAAGTATGAGAATTTCCTCTTTACATTCGATAAGCATGCCTGCTGTCCTTAGCCGTCTTTTCATGTTTTATCTCCTTTCACCGGTCTTATTTAAACCATCCCTCTGTGATCGTGTATTCTCTTTCATGTCCGTTAAAGTATCAGTATAAAACTTCATTCCTGAAAGGTATGAGTGCCAGTATGACCGCTTCCCTTTAATAAGAGGGAAATGTTGTACTATTTAAGTTCCATAATTAATATAAATAATTGGTGGTTATTCCTATTGTGAGGTGTGTTGATGGATTACTCAAAATTGATGAAGAAACAGAAGGGTTTTTTCATGTCCGGTGCTACAAGATCCAAAGATTTCAGGAAGGATTCTTTGCTGAAGCTCAGATCGGCGTTAGAAAAATACCAGGGGAGGATAATCGGGGCTTTGCAGAAAGACCTTTCCAAGCCTGAGTTTGAAGCTTATTCAGCTGAGCTAGGCTACGTGCTTCATGATATAGATAATCAGGTCAGGAATCTTGGCAGATGGATGAAGCCTGAGAGGGTGAAGAGTTCATTGATCAATTTTCCTTCAAAGGGATATATTAAGCCCGAACCTTATGGTGTTTCCCTGATAATAGCTCCGTGGAATTATCCTGTCCAGTTGTTGCTCTCTCCCTTGATCGGAGCTATGTCTGCCGGGAATTGTGCTGTCCTCAAACCTTCGGAGGTCTCTCCTAATACTTCGAAAGTTATTGCCGGGATGATCTCGGAGACCTTTCCGGAAGAATATATAGCTGTGTGTGAGGGGGCTGTGAAGGAAACTACTGAACTTCTTAAGAAGGATTTTGACTATATATTCTATACGGGCTCTACATATGTCGGAAGGATAGTCATGGAAGCAGCAGCAAAAAACCTGACGCCTGTAACACTTGAGCTAGGGGGTAAGAGTCCTGCTATTATAGATGATAATGTTTCCCTTGATGTGGCTGTAAGAAGACTGGTTTGGGGTAAGTGCATAAATGCGGGCCAGACCTGCATTGCTCCGGATTACGTTTATGTCCATGAATCGATGAAGGGGAAGCTGATTGAAAAGATAAAGGCACAGATAAAACAATTCTACGGGGAAGATGTGTCTTTGAGCAGAGATTATGCAAGGATCATCAACAAGAAACATTTTGACAGGCTTGCGTCTTATCTTGATGGCGTGAGGATCATCCATGGCGGGAAGAAGGACAGGGAAGGGCTTTTCTTCGAACCTACCCTTGTAGATGCAGGTTGGGATGATAGGGTGATGAAGGAGGAGATCTTCGGTCCTATACTGCCGATTCTTACTTATTCGGATGAGTCTGAGGTCATTGAAGCGGTGAATTCTTTCTCAAAACCTTTGGCGCTTTATGTGTTCTCGAATGATGAGGGATTTCAGGAGAGGATTATCAGTAATACCTCGTCCGGAGGAGTGTGTATCAATGATACTATCTCTCACATACTTGGAGATAACCTGCCGTTCAGGGGTGTTGGTAAATCAGGTATGGGTGCATATCATGGTAAGTATTCGTTCGATACATTCTCGCATAAAAGGAGTGTTCTAAAGAGAAAGACCTGGCTTGACCCGGGTTTCAGGTATCCGCCTTATAATATCTCAATCTCCAGGATGAAGAGATTGATGAGACTTATGTGAATGTGTCGGGTCTTAGTTTAATGAGTGCTGATAGTCCTTCATGGATCAAAAAGATAATACCCTGTCTGATTCTTCAACGATGTTCATCAGGTCCTTCATTGTGGATAAAGGATGTTCCGGAGAACTTTCTTTCTTGCTTGATTCAAGACTGGTTTCACAAGCAAAATTTTCTCCGTTTTTATCAAGGAATTTCTCGACTTGTTCTTTAACATTAAACCCTTTGTCATTTATGTCTTCATATCCAACACCTTTCCCTATCAGGAACACTTTAACACCGTGTCCCCTATCCAGCGAATAATTCCCGAAGCGAAAAGCATACCACACTGTTTCCGGATCAGATTGACTGATGATGATCCCTATTTTCATAATACCACCTGCTCAGTTTTTTGTTTGTAAAAAAAGGATTTATTCGATGAGTGAGTCTTTCAAGAACTCTTCATTCTTCTTTATCTCCTCATCCTTTGTCACATTATCCAATAAATCCGGTTTTTCTTTCTTATTTTTCATAATTGCACCTCCCTCTTAGAACGGTCCTCTTATTGTAGGCAGAACCTGACTTACAAGGGCTGAAAAAATCCATATCACTACTGCAATACCTAAAGATTTCAACCAGCCTATGTTGTATAAGCTACCAAGAGCTATGAGCCAGGCAATTCCTCCAATCAACGAGGCGACCCAGCCTGCACCTATGAAAAATGATGTAAGGCCGAATATTGCTGCACCTACAAGGGCTGCTGATATTGCTGTAGTGAATCCTTCTTCCTCTCCTAGTACTCTTGCTGACAAGTGTATGATTATTGCTGAGATTATCAGACTAATCAAAAAAACAATTATTGCTTCGAACATTTATTACACCCCCTCTTTACGTGTTTTTATTTATCAAAAAAATAAAAAAAATTTAACCAGTGTGTGAAGTCGTGTTTCCTGTCACAAATACATTGTGGCCTGTGGTAAAGCTCCAGATATAATCCTTCTGCAGTGAATTACCTTTAGTATCCTCAACCTCGTCTGTTATGGTTGCAGTGAATACATTGCCGTATTTGTGGTTCGGATAAAGACTTTCTTCTGGCGTAAATATCGCTTTGCGGTCGTTGTAGGTTACTGTACCTTCGATCTGCGTTGACCTGTACTGATCAGCATCAGATCCCTGATTTGGCGTAGTCCTCTGCTCTACAATGAATGTATCCTCATTTATTGTAGAAGGATCCATGTCCTGACTGAAAGTCGCTGTAATGCTTGTGTCTACAGAAACATTCTCTTTATTATTCGCCGGGGATACTGAAGTCATTGGCGACATATAGAGTATTTTTTCAGTGTTTGTATTTTCGCAGACCTCCCTCGGGCTCAACTGGTTGCTATCAGGGCTGTTGCCGGATTCAGACAGTGCTGAATTCAGATAATCTATTTCATTAGACTGTCTCTGCATGGCCGTGATACCCCAGATTGCTCCAATCACCAGTATCACAGCTAATCCGGCTATCACTGCCATTGCAATCATATCTCCGGAGTCTCTCTTCTTTCTGACCCTGGCTGCTTCAGCAGCGTTACTCTTTTTTTCAGAATCCATCAGTTTCTGGTCTCTCCTTCCCTTTCTGGCAACACGGGCATTTGCATTCATTTGGTCAGCTTTGCCTTTTTCTGCAACCCTTTCATCGGCTTTATTTTCTGCCTTTTCCTCTCTTTTAGCCACTCTTTTCTTCTCATCTACCCTCTCTCCGGGGTAGTCGTTTCTCTTATGGTATTCATATCCTTTTGCCATCTTAACCACCTCCATGGTTATTTTTTTTGAACTTGTGATAATATTGGCCGTTCACTGATTTCTTACAGTGAGGACATATGAGTGTAAGGCCCCTTATCGCAGGTTGTGTTATTCTTTTATGGCAATGCCTGCATATAATAGGGTCCATCTTGTTCTCCAGTATATCATCGGTTATTACCATTTTTACCAGATAATAGATGAAGCAATAGAAGTTCTAATATATTTGGTAGAGATATTAAAGGATCTTACGGAATATGGTTAAAATTTTAATCGGTCTTCTTCTCAGAATTATTCAGGAACAGGTCTTTCGGTGAAAACTCTTTCTTGTCGATCATCTCATGCAGGAGTCCGAGAGGGCTGTGTGAGATTATCTTGTCAACGGAAAAGGTGTATACGCCTCTGATCTTGACTTCTTCCGCATATCTGGTCTGGATATCTGAGAGATAATTTTCCTTCTGAGCGGTGTCTCTGAATGCCAGCAGAAGTATATGTGAAGCACTCTCATCAGTGACTCTGTAAGCATCGATCACATAAGGTGCCTTGGATATCCTCTCCGAGATCTGTTCGTCAGAGAAAGATTGCCACATCTTGGAAGAAAGCCGGACAATAAGGAGCACCATTATATTTATGCCTATCTTCTTGAAATCTATAATGGGCATGTAGCCTTTGACTATGCCGCTGTTCTCTAACTTCTCCCTTATCTTGAATACTGCCTGCGGAGAAAGGTTCATGCTCTTAGCGATGTCACTATCCGGAATCTTCTTAACACTCAGTATCTTCTTGAGAACGGTTCTGTCGTTTTCCGTAAGCCGGGGAGCATCAGGGTTCCTTTTTTCCATATATATCCTAAGATACATATTTTTTAGTATTTATTAATCTTTTGGTTTTTTCCGATGGGTTTGGGAAGAGAATGAGTTTTTATTCGATTATCTTATTTTTTATCAGGAAAATAATACTGTATCCTTGCTTTCGCTTCAGTCTCAAATCTTTTCAGAAGGTCTGTTGATGAATCGCCTGGTATTCCTAAATTATAGAGGACATTGTAGAAATCTTTAGACTCAAAATATTCTTTCAAACTATTGGTCCAGCCTCTGCTTGGGACTACTCCTCTGCCGAAGGTGATGCTGTCTCCAAAAGCTAGTACTGCGTGCATGGTATGAAGTAGATAATGGCAATATAAAGGTTCTTCTGGAAGGCCCAGTTAATTTGTGATTTTTAAAGGTGGGAAAGATAGATGATATATGTAAGATTGTTTATCAGATGGGTTTTCATTCGTTAAGGTCATATGAATCCATGAATTCTTTTATTAAATCATAATCTTTGATGTAATTATGTCCTTTTTCTTTTAGTGAATAGTATTTCTTCTTATCTTTAATCTCTTCGATAAATTTTTTATCAATCAATTCTGAGAGATAGTGTTTTAACATCTGTGAGGAAAGGTTGGATTTATATAATATATGGGTGGGCATTGCTTTGCCTCCTTTATCCTGTATGACTTTCAGGATATCATATATTATTTCAATCTTTTCTCTTTTCTTCATTTTTTCTGCACCAGGATAAAGTTCCACATAACAAATATGTATGCAATCAATTCAAGGACATGACCTATGATATAGAATGGTTCGTGGTTTACAGATATGAGGAAATGAAACTGTCCAAAAAAGAGGAAAATAAAAGCCAGCGCCACTAAAAGTTGTTTGGTTTTTCTATGTCGTATGTAATACCGGAGATGATGCCAGGCTGTAAAAAACAAGTAGATGCTTGCAAGCAGATAAAACATATATAAGGTATTGGTGCTCAAGAAAATAATCGGCAGAGAACTTAGAACCAAAAGCCAGAGAAGCCTGTTACTACTTTCCTTAAATGTTATGAACAATAAGAAAATCAGTCCGAGGGTAAAAAATAAGATATGTGCTAATAGGCAATAATCATTAAGACTCTGGACAGCTATTATCTTTGAGATCAGATTTTCTCTTTCGCCAAGCCGTGAGATAATTAAGAAATTAATTATTGACTGGAGTATATAAGAGAATGAGATAAAGGCAAAACCCATGCTAAAATACAGGATATACTTTTGAGAGTATTTTCTATATATCTTGATTGCAAAAATTGATACCATTGCAGTTATAACTGCAAATAATATTTCCAATACAACATCGTATGTATAAAACCATTGTGGTGAAGGGAATAGCATGATTGTTATGATTTACCTCTGCTTTTAAAATCTTTTTGTTCTATAATAACTCATATGATAACTCTCGAAATTATAAAAAAATTAAAGAAAATCCTGCTTAGGGTATTTTCATTAATCAGAACCTGAGATCATCCCATCGGTTCATCTTGTACAGGCTCGTCTGTCGGTTCCTGTTGTTGAGGTCCTGTCTGTTCATCCATCGGTTCATCTTGTACAGGCTCGTCTTGCTGTTGGTCAACCGGAGCAGTCTGAACACCATCAGTATCTCCCTGACAACCCATTAGTAAAACCAAAACCAACAGTGAACCCAAAATGCCTAATTTATTTATATTCCGCATTTGTATCACCTCCTCTGAACACCAAAAAAAAGGTTTATAAATTTTATGCAGAATGAATCATAATTACAATCCTTTAATCGATGTTTTATTTTCCTGGCAAGGTTTGACTTTTCGTTATATTTATATAAATCTGTTTGATTATTTAGAGATAGGATGAAATTGTCAAAAGATGATATGGGTTTGATTGAAGAGGCTAAAAAAACAATTATTAAATCAAGGCCTGTAAATCTGATCGATACCAGCGATGTCGGCTCTGCGTTGGTGACTTCTAAAGGCAATATTTTTACGGGTGTTAGCCTGGGATTTTACTCTGGCATAGGTTCATGTGGAGAATATCAAGCGATTGGCTCGATGATTTCTAATGGTGAAAAAGAGATAAAGGCAATAGTTGCGGTTTGGTATGATGAGAAAACAAAGAAATATGAAGTGATTCCGCCGTGTGGAAAATGCAGGGAGATGATTAAGCAGACTTCGAAGAAGAGTCTTGATACAGAAGTGATTCTTTCAGGAACAAAGAAAGTAAGATTGGAAGAATTGCTTCCATATCCATGGGGCGGGACTATAGAGGGTTAGTTGTCTTGTTATCATTCCATATGGTATTGGGCATGATTGTGGTTATGTGTCCTTTGTGTAAGAAAAAATCACTTGGGTGACAGTAAATCCTTAACCAGTTTATCTGAATAAAGGAGAAATCATTCCTGAACTATCTTCTTTAAATAATTCATACCCTCCTTTTTTATTATTAAATCCAGAATACCATCTTATTGGTTTAGCTCCGGTTTTTTGGAAAGCGGCTTCAAAATCCTTTTTATCGTAGTAATAATGATTTGCTTCTGCTTCCTCATAAGAGGTTTTATTATTCTTATGAGAAACATAGACATATTTAACTCTGGCAGATTTTTTTGGTTTATTAAAATTATAAAATGTCAATCTTGCTATCTTAAATTTATCCTCAGCATACTCATTAATTTCAAGACCTGATGACTCTAACATTTTAGAAGTAAGTGTTTCAATAAATGCGATTCCTTTTGGATTCAAGGAGTTCTTGATTGCTTTTATTGATTTTGTTAAATCTTTTATATTTTTACAACCAAACATTATAGGGGCATATAAACTTATCGATGCATCAAATTTTCCAAAATTAAAATTCCGGATATCTCCAACATAAAATCTGATTCTTACATTATTTTCTTTTGCTTTTTTTCTTGCAAGTTTTATTTGTTCTTCACTAGAATCAAAAGCAGTAACATTATAGCCCTTTTTAGCCAATAAGACTGCGTGAGTTCCAGTGCCACAACCACAATCAAGAACAGATTTCACATTATATCTCTTAAATAAACCATCAAACCATTCAATTTGTTTATTAAAATCCCTTGAAGCGCCAACTAAACGATCATAATGATTTCTTCTTTTATCTTTTAAATCAACCATGTTAAGTAGTTTGTAAATTATCAATTAATAAATCTTTCTTTAAGGGCTCAGGAATTATTGCGTATAATATCGGGCTTTTGCAGCAAAAATTAGTTAGAGAAGTAATCTGAAGGGCATTCTATCTAATGAACTAATGTGATACTTAAGGAATAATAATCAAATGAGAAAACAGTTTCCAATAAATACAGGTGATATATCCTGTTCAATAAAGATACCAAAGAGATTGTGGCCAAAACATTACAAAAAATATGGTATAAACAATCTCTGGAATTATGATCTTCCCGGGGTATTGAGATTGATATTTACCTTAGAGAAGGATGATGTATTGGTGGTTGCAGTTATACTTGAATGGTTGCCTCATAAAGATTATGAGAAGAGATTCAAGTATTGATGAGTATGTCGGGCTTGGTTGATTAACTCTTAAATTCCTGTGTATGGGTTTTTTGGTCTTTTGCGGAGGTTTGTTTCTATAGTGCCTATTCATCCAATATTGTCTTCTTTGCTCTGAAGTCTCACTTTTGGTGGGAGGTTATTAAAAATTAAAGTTCATTCTCCTTTATCTCCCTGATTTTATGTCTCTTAAGCCCTTGTTCTGGTTTAGAAATCCGGGTTTTTGTGAGCTTTCTTATTTTTTCAATCTTTAAAGCCGGATTTTTTATCGAAAAGCCGATTTTTGATGAAGGTCTCATTTTTTTCCAAACCCTGGCTTTTTCTGAATTTTTTTCATTCTTCAGCTGGATTTCCGTCAAAACTCTCACTTTTATTTTTAAAGAAAACCAATGCTGTTCCTTATTAACTCTAAATCCCGACAAATGTCGTCTTTTTAGTGGAAATATGCTGGTTATCCTCTCACTTTTGGAGTAATTTTGGTAGAGATAATAACGAATCTATTATTTCATAATTATTTATTATATTTTTCTATTTTGCCTGTTAGTGATTATGTCGAATCATTTTAACTTTTTATCTGTAAATAAAATAATCGAATCTTATCGGAATCATTAAAACCATTAAGAAAACCTAAAAAGCCCTGCTGAAGGGCATCATGGAACATATACGCCAAAAAGAATTAAGCAATAATAAAAATTTTTATCTCTGTTTTTTGCTCAATTTCTCGTTCTTTGTAGCTTTCTGAAGCTCAAGTATGTACTTTTTCGTAATCTCAAGATTGTTCTCGATCCTCGCTTTAGCTTTCTCGAAAGCACTCTCAAGAGTCGGTCCGTTAAGCTTATAACCTATAACCACCTTGTCACTCTTATCAATGTAGCTAGTTTTCACGATAAGATCAAGCTGAAGCCACCTTTTCAGATAGTCATACATCGTCTGCCTGGTAATACCTGCAAATGTGGCCATCTCTTCAACTGTCATTATTGATGCGGTAGGTGACTTGTTCTTTCCCGCAAGCTTGGATCTTTCATAAAGCTCTATCAGGACCTTGTTCATGTCTTCTGTAGATCCCTTCTTCCTGGGCATGAGGCCTAGCCTGTTCACTATAACAGAAGCGAGTTCAAGGGAATCTGCGTTTATATCGGGTTCTTCATTCGTGAGGATTATCTTTTCCATTCTGATCACCTATAAGCCTTTAGGGATTTTTCCTTTAAATATTCTGCGTGATGTTGTCCAGTGTCCAGTGATAATCCCGACAGAATTTTGCTCTTTTAATGTCTCTGTGCATCTAAAGGGCCGTTCTTCATCCCCTTATGCTGAAAAATTCGTTTTTCTGCTAATAAATTTTTAGCTAAATTTAATCTTTTGCCTTTGTATGTTATTTTCCTCATTCAGCGGCCCTTTATCCCTCTGAGAAGCAGATCTGAAGCGGAATATAAAGGAATAGTTGTATAGATGACATTATTTTCGGAATCATTCCGAATAAGGGTGTTATGACTGAAACTCCAAATTATGATAAGATACCGACTATACGAAATAATGCCGACAGACCCCCAAAATTAATGTAAAATCCCGACAAAAAAGGTTTAGAAAGCTTATCTCAGGAATGGGGGTTGATGAGTAAGAAGAAGGCCAAAGTAGGGCTTTTCAGGGGGTTCTCATGTTCATTAAGATAAGATCCCGACAAAATCTCTCTCAGAAGAAAATAAGGCTATAAAGGCCCTTTTCAGGGTCTCAGATCATCTGCTCTTGTTGGGGCTTCTCATGCTCCAATTCTCTCACTTTTTGCTTGAGTTCTCTTATCTCAAGAGCCATCTCTCTGTTCTTTAGCTCTTGTTTCTCTTCCATTTCAGCGACTCTTTCTCTTAGTGAGAGGATATCTTCTTTGACCCTTCCGAAGGATTCCCTGACAGCCTGCATGTCCCTTCTGATGCGGGAGAAGCTCTCCATCACGTTGTTTTTGAAGCTCATTTTGTAACTAAATAGTGGTATCTACTATTTATATATTTATGTATAATAAAGATTATTTTTTATTAGTTATTTAGTTTCACAATATTTGTCCATATAAGATATATGATGATATATCTGTTAAACAATAATATTTGTTGTTTAATTATTTACAATATGGAAAATAATTGTTCTGCCTTCTTATTTTTAAGCAAAAGTGAGAGTTTATTCTGTGATAATGATAATATTAAGCCAGATTATAGAAATATTTAAAAAAAGCCGGACCTAAGGGTTCTTTGTGAGGTATCTTGGCGAAAAAAGAGGAAGAAAGTGAGACCGATTCCCTTGGAATGGACGTTTCCAAGAATGACTATACATTCAAGGCCAATAAATCAGCAAAAGAGAAATTGACTGATTTTGTGAAGGGGAATCCTACCTTGTCCTTCGTCCTGGCTTATCTTTTCCTGATATTTTTGTACGGTCTTCTGATCTTCAATAGCCTCACTGCATACCATTATATGGCTTATATTGTTTCAGGAGTGCTTATGCTCTGGGTCGCTTCTGTGGATGATGCGAGAATTCTCCTTAAATTGGGTTCAGTGACGGCGATGTTCCTGCTCACTCTGGTATTCTTTATTCTGCAGGGATAAGGGATATATAGAATAAGAAAAAGTGAGAGTTAACCCACGTAATTCATTGCTTTCTTGTCGGCCTCTTTCTTTGCCTGGGAGCCTTTCTGCATGATGCCTTTAAGTTTCTGCTCGAATATCTTTGCCTGTTCCAGCAGGGGCTTATAGTCGACCTCAAGCTCCATATGCTTGTCTATGGCCTGGATTATCTTCGCAGCCCCTTTGCTGTCAGGAAGCTCGCTGTGAGTTTCGGCAAAGAAGCAGGATACATCTCTCTTTACCTTAAGTAAAAGTGAGGATGTAATGCCGATGATTATGCCTTCTTTCATCTGTTCGAGGCCAATATCAGAGAACCTTTTCGCTTTCTCCTCATCCTTGGTGAAGAAGTATACCTTGGATTCCTCATCCTTTTTCTGGGAGGCAATCCCCTCTACATCGATTATCTCGTAGGGGTCAAGCTCTTCGAGGACCTTGTTGATCTCTTCGGAGATCTTCCACTCCAGGCCTGAAGAGGAAACCAGTCCATTGATGAGCACGATGTTGTATTTTTCATTATGATAGATTCCGATCGGGTCAAGCATCTCTCCGTTATGGACTGCCAGATTGGCAGGAAGCCCATCAAAAAAGATACTGCCGATCTTCTTTGTCTCCAGATGATCTCTCAGAAACTCTGTAGTTATAGTGCCTATCAGCCCGAATCCGGGAAACCCTATGATGACTCTTGGTTTTTGTGGCTTTTCATATAGTTCCATTGTATTGTCTTTTCTTATATTAGTCATTTAATTATTTTCTTTTTCTTTGTACAATGATAAATGCTCACTCGAATTCTGCGAAAGGCGGGTTAATGAGCCTTTTCTGGAGGTCCATATCGTCTATGAGTCTCATATCTTCTTCGCTCAGCTCGAAATCGAAAATATTGAAATTCTTTTCCGCATGCTCTCTCTTGTCAGCTTTCGGGATGGCTATTATGCCTTTCTGTATGAGCCATCTTAAAGCTACCTGAGAGCCGGTCTTATTGTAGTTCCTGCCTATCTCTGCGAGGGCTTCGCTTTCCGGCACTTTTCCTCTGGCCAAAGGAGAATAAGCTGTAATCTTTATGTCCTGTTCGGTGCAGAACTCGTGGAGTTTCTTCTGATTTAGGAAAGGGTGGAACTCGACCTGGTTAATATAGATTGGCAGTCCGACCATCTCGGCAATTGGTATTATCTCTTTGAGATGTCCTATGGTGAAATTGCTGACACCGAAATTCTTTATCTTCCCTTCATCATAAGCTTCTTTCAGAGATTTCAATAGGCTCTTTAGATCTGTCCCTTCCTTCGGCCAATGAAGGAGGTATAAGTCAAGATAATCGGTATTGAGCCTTTCAAGCGTTCCTTCAAGCGCTTCTTTAGGTCTCTGGAAATTCTCGAACCATAGCTTTGATGTAAGAAATATCTCTTCTCTCTTCACCTTTTCTTTTATAGCTTTGCCAACTCTCTCTTCATTACCGTACATCTCTGCAGTATCTATATGTTTATAGCCTATATCAAGGCCCTCTTTAATTGACCTCTCCGGCTGTTCGAGTTGCCATGTGCCAAAACCTATTCTTGGGATTTCCATCTCCAACCACCTCCTTCATATGGTAGGATTCTGTTTTTTATATATCTTGCTTTCCGCAAAATTATTTAATCCCTTTGTTCTCTCAGCCGCTAAGGGCCCATGGTCTAGAGGCTATGACGATGCCCTCACATGGCATCGGTCCCCGGTTCGAGTCCGGGTGGGCCCATCTTATCGATTGGAGAGGATCATGGTCAGGTCCCTTTGACCTTCTAAACGAAAGTTTTATAAGAGTGACATATTCCCGCTCCTGTTGATGGTTAATAAAAAGGGAAAGAATAAGAAAGGGAATTCTGAAGAACCTACTGTCAGGGTAAAGCTTCCGAGAGGGGGTCAGACTCTTGGTCTTCTGGAACAGAGGTTAGGTGCCAGTCGTACAAGGATCAAGTGTATCGATGGTAATACAAGGATATGTAGGATACCCGGCAGGCTTAAGAGATATCTTTGGGTAAGGGAAGGAGATATAGTCCTTGTTGAACCTTGGGAGCTCAACGGAGATGAGAAAGGGGATATCCTGTATAAGTATAGGAAGAACCAGGTGAAGATGCTCCGGAATAAAGGTTACCTTAAGGATCTTGAGGACAAGGACGAGTTCTGATTACCACTTTGAAATAGAAATCCTTAAATATCTCTTGATGTATAAATTATATTGAGGTGGGATATATGAACCAAAAAAGCTATTTTTCAGTCCTATTCGTTATGATAATCGCGTTCCTGTCTTTGATGGGGATGCTGTCGGGTTTTTCAGAGGTGGCTTTCCTGAGGGAAGTCTTGATAACGCTTGCTTTCATCATTATGGCAGTGATCTCCTTGTATCTTATAACTATGGGGATGAAGCTGGCGTGGTCGTTCACTCTGTTCTTCTTCACTTTGAACCTGATCAATGCAGTGTATATATATCTTTTCAGTAACTCGATCCTGTTGGTGCTTTATACTCTTGCAGTGGCGGTTGGTCTGGTGATATCCGTGAACAGGCTTGCTTCTGCGAAAAAATCAGGAAAGAAGTTCAAAGTAAGAAAGGCAAGGGCTGAGGAAGGAAAGACATCTTCTTCCGGGAAGGCTAAGAAGAGCACTTCTGCTAAGAAGGCTTCCAGAAAGAAGGCTCCGAAGAAGAAAACTTCTAAAAGTAAATCTGCCGGCAGGCCCAGAAAAAGCTCAAAGAAGAGAGCTAAGTCTTCGGCTAAGAGGAAGACATCTAAGAAGTCTTCATCGAAGAAAAGATAAGAAGAACAGCTCCGATTGTGATAGCGGTATCAGCAACATTGAAGCTGGGGATGAAGCCGAGGGAGATGAAGTCCCTTACAAATCCCATGAGGAGCCTGTCAAGCATGTTCCCTAATGCTCCTCCAGCTATAAGGCCGAGGGAGATATTGGTTATCCTGTTGTCCGGGAACCTCTTTATGTAGATAAAAATTAGGGTGACGAAGATCAGGGCTATGATGCCTAGGAGGAGACTGCTTCCCGGGAAAAGCCCGAAAGCTGTGCCTGTATTCTCCACCGGGAAAATCCTCAGGAAGGGCAATATCTTAAGCTCTTTCCCGAAAAGGAAGAATTTCGCTACCTGATCGATGATGATTATCGCGGTTGTTATCAGGCTGATGAACAGCAGCCTTCTGTTTACCATATGGGGTATCTCCTGTTCTTCTTGTCCTCTTTCTCATTGTTCTCGATGTTGTTGAGACGCTGGTTCATGTTCTCGAGCTGAGATTTTATCGTGTCTATCTTGCTTGATATCACTTCAACATTCTTGCTCAGCATCTCCATATTCTGGGTGTTCTGGACGGGTTGTGACGGGTTCTTCACCGACTCGACATTAAAGGGTTTATTCGGGTTGAAGTTAGGTCTTTGTTCATCCTGTTGCTCTTCCTGTCCCTGCTGTCCTGGTCTGCTCCTTGTCCCGTCCGAACCTGTAAGATCTTGTGGTGTGCCCTGGAGAGGGTCATTCTCACTCAAAGGGTCAGAACCGGGCATCTCCTTGGAGATATCGAAATTGGGCTTTTCCTGGGGTCCTGATCCCTCTTCCCCTTTTTTCCAGAATGCAAGTTTATCCATTATTCCCATAAGGATTAAAGTTTCGTTTATATTTATAAAATTTATTGTATTTGCCTTTTTTTCTCTTGTGGCTGTTGTTAACACTTCTTTAGGGTTATTTTAAAGTGGTGAATCATTTCAGGTTCTTAGCTTCTTCAACGAGAAGGGCGTGAAAATCCTGATAAATCTTAAAATCTTTCGGCAGGTTCTTCTCGAAGAGCTCCTTGAGCTCGTTATAGCTTTTCTTCTCTTTTATTATCCCTCTCTTCAACAGTACTCTCTCTGTATACTTGTCTATCACGAAGCTTGGCACCTTATAGGCATAGAGGAGTATAGAGTCTGCTGTCTCGGGGCCTATGCCCTTTATCTTAAGAAGTTCTTGTCTTGTAGGTTTGTGCTTCTGTTCCAGAAAATAGTCAGCCATTCTTCTCAGCCTGTCCGCTTTCTGGTTGTAGTAGCCTGCAGGCCTGATCAGTTCTTCAATCTTGTTTTCCTTAATAAGGTCTGGAGTTATCCTTCCTTTCGAGGAAAGGTTATCGAGTGCTTTCTCTACTTGTCGCCAGCTGGTGTTCTGCGTTAATATAGCTCCGCATATGATCTCGAATCTCTGTTGCTTGTCCTTCGGATAAGAATAGTCCTCCTTGTGGTAGCCTATGCCTTTCAGAGGCCACCATCCCTGCGGTCCGTGCTTTTCCATCAGTTCATTGTAGAGGTCTATCATCGGGGATATGTTAATTTACAATTCTATATTATAAAATTTTCCTCATTTGGATAATATCGGAGAAAGAGTTTACAGGAGCCTTCATGAGTTCTCTCTCCTGACCATCTCATTGGCGATTATGGTATGTTTGCATGTATCCTTACCGTATTTGTATGATTCGCATGTGCAGGTGATCTTATCATCGCCGTATGGATTGTGGAGTTCCTTCAACTTATGGAAGGCTTCCTCAGAGTTTTTGGATTTCAGTCTTATCTCATGGAAGTCTTTCATTCCCTGCTTCTGTTGTTCCGTTACGGTCTTCGGATCATGCCATCTTATGATCCTTTCAAGATATTCGTTCCCTCTTCCTATCTTTTTGGCCATTGAGTTTAATGTCTTCCTGTCTGCTCCGTGTTTCAATCCGTAATAGATCTCCCCGAGTTCTCTCGAATACGTGCTGTCTCCGGGTATCTGCATGAAATCGGCAAGTTTTATGTCAAGGCCTTTCCGGAACTTATAACCGGTGGTAGAAGAAAGGTTCCATTTTATAACTCCTTTATTATGGTTCTGGTTCATAGGATGGATAATATAGTTATCAAGTGAGTCCATCTCTGTCGGATACTTTATGGATTCTTTAGTTGTGCCGTGTATGTCTTTTACATCACTGAACCTATAGATCTTAAGCTCTTCGGGAAGTCTTGCTGATTCGGGCTGGAAATAGGCGGGGAAGCCTTTTGACATCGCATTCACCCAGTCCCTCTCAAGATCGGTTAGGATCCTCAGGTTGTTCTTGTCCTCGAAACTGTAATTTTTCAAAGACCTTTTCAGTGCCGGCTGGATCTTCCTGTATTTCCCGTCCTTCTTATGTTCGAGGTAGAACCTTTTGAATAAAGGGCCCTTATCTTTTTCGCGGGAATTTGCATACCTGAACATTACATTACTGAGAAAGATGTTCTTTGATGATGCTTCCTCGAGCTTGGCAGCCAGAAGCTTTCCTGGCATGACATCGTGATGTGTGAGGATGAGGTAGTCTTTTCCGTCTTTCCCTCTGGCAAGAATGTGCCTTTTTGTGTCCTGTCTTAAAGGGGAGCCTGCTCTCTCTGTCCTGAACTCATGGCCTGGCTCAATGTATTCGAAAAGGCCGCTGCTGCTGAGCTGTTCGGAAATCTTCTCCTTCATTAATCTAAGGGCTTCCTCTGACATAATCAGATGGTAAGAATAAAAACTATTTAAATTTACTCAAAAGTGGTATAAGAATAAGAAATTAAATGAGGACAGCGTTTATCTGTCCGTCCTGTCCTGGTCTGGAAGTTATCTTGGCTTTCCCTTTTTCTGTCTCCACGACAGTCCCTTTCGGCATTAGGTTCCTCCTCGCATAGTTCCTGTTGGCAGGTGTCTCTTCTATGGAGGTGATCTTTACCTTGGAGTATTTCTTGCTTTTAGGGTCAAGAACATTAGCAGTATCCGCTGTGAGGAGCTTACCCTTATGTGTGCTGCCTCTTCCCTTGACGTTCTTGCCTCTGCTCTCTCCGAGCTTGGTGAGTGTAGGGATACCGCCTAGTTCGTGGAGCTTCTTCTTGCAACCGCTGTTATACCTTCCACTAGTAGGTTTTCTTTTTGATCTTTGTTGTGATATTGCCATCCCGCTCTAGGATTTCTGGCTCTTTTAAATAGTTTTCTGTTTCTTCTTAAGAAAACTTTATAAATGGAATTTAACTTCCACTCCTATCAAATATTAATGGGGTGCTTATAATGGAAAATATGTCGCGACCTTTTGATGCTTTGAACAAGGCAAAGGATAAGAGAGTCATAGTCGAATCAAAAAGTGGAAAACAGTATATAGGTAAGCTTAAGGCTTTTGATACCCACATCAATCTTGTGCTTGAAGAAGTGGAAGAGAGATTGGAAGGTGAGATCAAGAGAAAGCTGAACACTATCTTCATAAGAGGAGATACGATTACTATAATCTCGCCGGAGTGATTTGAATGGGTAAAGGAACAGCAGCATTTGGAAGACATTCCGGAAAGAAGACGCATATCTACTGCAGGAGGTGCGGTCAGCACACTTTCCACATTAGGAAAGGTTTCTGCAGCAGCTGCGGTTTCGGCAAGTCAGCGAAGAAGAGATCCTTCAGCTGGCAGAAGAAATAATCTTTTTAGTTAAATTTTTAAATGACTTGCTTTTTCTGCAAGTCAGCTTTGCGGGGATGCCGGAGCGGTCAAACGGGACGGGCTTAGGACCCGTTGGCTTAGTGCCTACGTGGGTTCAAATCCTACTCCCCGCA
>JBNJDG010000013.1:0-24475 GCA_051819665.1 Nanobdellota archaeon | reverse complement strand
CCCTAAGGAATTTGAGAAGTTGAAGAAGGAGAGAGAAGCATACGAGAAAGCTTACGGCAAAAAGACTGTCAAGGCAGCTATAAAGGACGGCCTGGATGACCTTTTCCCGAAGGAAGAAAAGCCTGAGCTCAAGGCTAGCGGAAAAGCGGATGTAACTTTCGAGGACAGGCTGAGAGCTAATGAAGCTAAGGATGTCAGGGATGTGAACATTCCTGAAAAGGAGCCAGAGCCAACCAATAATGACACTGGCGAGAACAATGCTCCCGAGATAACTCTTGAGAGAGAGGATGATCCGTACAAACTCCCTGAGCTTAAAGAGCCCACGAATGTAGAAGAGAAAGAGGATACAGTCAGGATAACCACGATGGGCAGTAAGAGGCAGGAGACCATAACGAGGGTTTACAGTAAGGAGGATCTTCCGGAAGAATACAAAGAGCTTGTTGAGGAATGATTTTCGGAATCCATTCCGAATTTCATTAACACCGTATACTCTTGCATGAACAGATAAATATTTAAATTTTAGATTCCTACCTTCTGGATATGGCAAAGGATAACAAGGTATCAACTCCATCAGGAATCGGCGGTCTTGTAAGGTATTTTGATGAATATAAGAGCAAGATACATTTCAAGCCGGGTTTCATAATAGTTCTTGTGATAATAGTGATATTGATAATGGGAATACTCCATACATATGGTGACGTTTGGCTGGGGATACAATGATACCGGGAATGAATCAGAAACAGATGAAGCAGGCCATGAAAAAGCTTGGCATAAAGCAGCAGGAGATTGAGGCCAAAGAAGTGATCATAAGGTGTGAGGACAAGGACCTCGTCATACCTGATCCGCAGGTAACCAGGATGGATATGAGCGGTCAGAAGACCTTCCAGGTTGTAGGTGAAGCGGAAGAGAGAGAACACGATACAACTCCTGAAGTGAACGAGGATGATCTCCAGACCGTGATGAATCAGGCCGGAGTCAGCAGGGAAGAAGCTGAGAAGGCAATAAAAGAAGCCGACCATGACCTTGCGCAGGCGGTAATGTCTCTGCAGAATGAATAAGGCCAAAAGATATCTTCATACGGCAGATCATATACTCACCCAGACTTATCCGATGGTAAATGATCCGAGGCTACTTTTGTCGGCGATAGATAATGTCAGGTCTGCGATGATTGAGGCGGTCTCAGGGTTACTGGAGAGGAAGAGGGAAAAGAAGGAGATTCCTCCATACCATGATCAGGAACAGTCGAAAGTGAATATGTTCAAGCTCAGGATTGTTGATGATTATGGTATAGATGACAGTCTGCTTGATGAAGTGATTGACCTGATAAATAAGCATAAGGAGAGCCCGGTGGAATTCCCCAGAGAGGATAAGTTTGTCATCTGTGATGAGGATTATAACAATGAGGCTCTCACACCTGATTATGTCAAGGGTCTCATAAAGAAAGCTGATGAATTTGTGGACGAAGTGATGTCAAAATGAAAGAGACAATGGTTGATGCGGTAGAGGAACTGAAGAGGGTAGATCATCTCATCTATGTGAGTCTTAAATATACAAGAACAGTGGATGTGATAAGAGGGATAATAAAGAGACTTATAGACTGTTTCAAGACAGCTCTCGACGGGATGCTGGAAGAGGTGAAGGATCAGGTCTATGAAGTGCCTACCGCGCCGATGTTAAGGGTCAAGATACTTAAGGAGCATTATGATGATGAGAAGCTCTCTGAGTATATAGATTTCTATCTGATGCTGAGGAGGATATATAATTCCGATTTTTCAAGGAGTGGCGAGTTCAGGAAGAATGTCACCATGACTATAACCAATCAAGGTGAGAAGCCTACAGAGATAACTACGGGCAAGGTGACTGAGTTTTATGAGAAGACAAAGGAATTCCTCCATTATGTTCAGGATAATTATTCAGAATGATCTTAGGTATATTTTCGGCTAAAGGTGGAGTGGGCAAAACAACAGCAGCTATAAACATAGCTTTCGCTCTGCGCGAGCTAGGCTGGTACACCCTTGTTATTGATACGGATATAAATTCTCCAAATCTTGGGATGTATCTGGGAGAGTATAATCCGAAAATTACGATAAACGATGTTCTTGAGGGAAAGGCGGATATAAACCTGGCAGTGAAGAGGCATTTCACGGGGATAGATTTCATTCCTGCAAGGCTCAGCTCTCACACAACGAAAAAAGATAGGATCGATGATGTTATTGGCCAGTTGAAGGATTATGAGGTTATCATACTCGATCCTGAGCCGCATAATGGTTTTATAGAGGGTGTAAAGAAGGTGGATAATTATATTATAATAACCACTCCCGATATGACTTCTGTGACTGATGCTCTCAGGTCAGTCAATCTTGCAAGGAAGCACGGCAAGAAGATAATGGGTGTGTTGATAAACAATAAAGGACAGCCTTATGAGCTTACGAAGGAGAATATAGAAGCTATGCTTGGGACAAGGGTCATTGGTGAAGTTCCGGCTGATCAGAACCAGGCGCTTGCTACTAAGGTTAATTCTCCTATCACAATAAGCCATCCTGATTCAGATGCTTCGAAGGAATTCAGGAACATCTCGATGAAGATTGCGAAATCTATTTAAAAGACAATTCTTAAGAGGGTAGGAAAATGAAATCCTATGATCATAAACCGGAATCCCTCATAGGGAGGAGGCATCATCAATACCCGAAAGAGCATCAGAGGGTATTTTATTCCATAGCCATCATAGTGCTTGCCGTGGTGAGCTTTTTCGCTTCCATCTCGATGGTCCCTCTGCTCATATTCTTCGATACTGTCTGGCCGATCCTCCTTATATCGGGCTTTGTGCTGGGCATGGTCTTCACTTATATGGTGCTTGACCTACAGCATCTCGAGAGGAGGCATCACCTTCTCCTGGGCCTGGTTGTGCCGGCAATAGCGGTGATAGATGTCCTTATAATGGTCTCTCTCGGGAACAGGGTGGCGGAACATTTCTCCATGGATTTCAGCCATAATCCTCTTAATATAGCTGTATTCTATATAGCGGGTTTTTTGGTCCCGTATATAGTAGCCGAGGTAAGGGATTATCGGAACTCTCTGAGAAAGTAGAAGGGCGGCAGTCGGGATTTGAACCCGAACCGAGGGATCCACAGTCCCTAATGCTAACCGAGTTACACCACTGCCACCATCTGCGGAGAAGGGGTTTAATAAGTAGTATTTAAATATTGTTGGAACCCTACCGAAATCTTTTTAAATAGACTAGTCCACCCACTTGAAAGTTAGTCCGAGTCATTTGGCGATTAACAGGGCTGGAATAGAACTTATTCTGGCTTCATAAGATGATATAAAATGGCAGAAGATATAAGATACATTGTAAGGATTGCAAATACAGACCTTGACGGTAAGAAGAATGTATGTGTTGCTATGACCGGCATAAAAGGAGTTGACAGGATGCTGGCTAATGCTGCATGCATGGTGATCGGCCTGGATCCCGCAAAGAAGGCAGGGTCCCTTACCGACGCTGAGCTCAAGAAGCTTGAGGATGTCATAAAATCTCCTGGTAAGTACGATATCCCTTCCTGGATGATGAACAGGAGGAAGGATTATGAGGATGGAGAAGACAAGCATCTGCTGACCTCAGACCTCGCTCTTGTTGAAGGGGGAGACCTTAAGAGGCTCAAGAAGATGAAGTCTTACAGGGGTATGAGGCATTCCTGGGGACTTACTACAAGAGGTCAGAGGACAAAAGCTAATTTCAGGAATACCAGATCAAAAGGTAAGAGATAAAAATGGGAGACCCTAAAAGATCAAGGAAAAAGTATGATACTCCAAGACATCCATGGATGAAGAGTTCCATTGATGAGGAAAAGACCCTTAAGAGGGAATATGGTTTCAAGAATAAGAAAGAGCTTTGGAAAGCTTCTTCGCTTCTCAAGAGTTTTTTCCTGAGGGCGAAGAGGAACGCCGCTTCCCTTAATCCGCAGTCGGAAAAGGAGCAGGAAGAGCTTGTGAAAAGGTTACAGGCATTGAATCTTGTCAAGAGCGGTGCTGCCCTGGACGATATACTTGGTATAGACCTGAGGTCGGTGCTGGAAAGAAGACTTCAGACGCTCGTGTATAAGAAAGGTCTGGCAAGGTCTATCAAGCAGGCGAGACAGTTGATAGCTCATGGACACATCATGGTGGGAAGGAAGACAATAACCTCGCCTTCGTATCTGGTTACACTTAATGAGGAGGGCCAGCTCAGGTATGTTGAGTCGTCCCCGTTAGCGGATGAGAACCATCCGGAGAGGTTCGTTGAGAAGGAGGAATAAAATGGACAGGAAACGAGATTCAAGGAGAGATTCCAAGTGGGGCGTTGCTCACATTTTTGCTTCATATAATAATACGGTCATCCATATTACGGATGTTACAGGTTCAGAGTCCATTGCGAGAACATCCGGCGGTCAGGTTGTGAAATCACACAGGATGGAGAGCTCGCCGACGGCAGCTATGACTGCTGCTAAGAAGGCTGCTGAGATGTCTAAAGAGAAAGGTATAAACAGCATACATGTTAAGATCAAAGCCCCTGGCGGGCATAATGGTCCTAACAATCCGGGTCCGGGTGCGCAGGCTGCTGTAAGGGCACTGTCAAGGATGGGATTGAGGATCGGAATAATAGAGGAAGTAACCCCTGTGCCTCACGACACCTGTAGAAAGGGAGGCGGCAGAAGAGGCAGGAGGATTTGATGATGGAAATTAGCGTCCTCGAAGACAAAGGCGAGAAGAAGACTTTCCTGATGAAGGGGATCGATCTGGCGCATGCGAATACATTGAGGAGGATCATCATTGAGGATGTTCCTGTAATGGCGATAGAGGATGTTGAGATCAGGGATAACAGCTCGGTGCTGTATGATGAGATGATCGCTCAGAGGCTCGGTCTGTTACCATTAAAGACGGATCTGAGTAATTACGAGCTCCCTCCGGCAGGATATTCGCCGGACGATCTGAATGCTAAACAGAAGGTTGAACTGACGCTCAAGGCGAAGGGTCCTTCTTTAGTGAAAGCATCGGATCTTAAATCAAACGATCCTGCGGTGGTTCCTGTATATCCTGAGATGCCGATCGTGAAGCTTTTGGCAGGTCAGGAGGTAGAGGTCGTCGCAACTGCTGTCCTGGGAAAGGGTAAGGACCATGCCAAATGGTCGCCTGCTCTTGCATACTACAGGCAGAAGCCTCTTATAACTATAAATAAGAAGGTGGAGAACGCAAAGGAAGTTGTGGAGAATCAGCAGGATGAAGTATTCATGATGAAGAACAATAATCTCGTCGTGAATAATGACATGATACTAAAGTCAAATTTAGTTGAGGAAAGTGTCGGGATGTGTAAGCCCAAAGATTCAGTCACATTGGATTACAGTGATGATGAGGTCGTATTCACTGTTGAGTCATGGGGCCAGCTAACCTGTGAACAGATCATGTCTGAAGGAGTGAATCAGCTCAAACAGAAATGTGATGAATTCACAGAGATGCTCAAATGAAATGCGAGGGTGTCGGAGTCTGGTCAAACGACTGCGGTTGAGGGCCGTTGGCCTTAGTGGCTGCGCGGGTTCAAATCCCGTCCTTCGCATCATAAATCGTTCAAGAAGGGTAGAAGATGAAAAACATACAAACTGAAGGGTTAATCAAGGAATTGAAGAAGAAGTCCTCGGAAGAGAGTGTGGGCATCTGGAGAAGGATTGCCCTCGACCTGGAGAAACCTACCAGGAGCAGGAGGATAGTCAATCTGTTCAAGATAAACAAGTTCGCGAAGGATAAGGAGACTGTCGTCGTTCCGGGAAAGGTTCTTGGTACGGGACTTCTGGATAAGAAAGTGAATGTTGTTGCGTATTCAATTTCAGATCAGGCAAAGGAGAAGCTGAATAAGTCAGGATCAAGTTATATGGGTCTGGATGAACTTCTCCAGAAGAATCCGAAAGGAAAGAATGTGAGGATATTAGGATGATTATCGACGCTACTAATCTTTTATTGGGAAGGATAGGTACAAAGGCTGCTAAAGCTGCGCTCAATGGCGAGAAGGTTGATATAATCAATAGCGGCAAGGCTCTTATCAGTGGTGATAAGAAGAAGATAATGGCCGAGTATGAGAGGAAGAGAGAGATGGGTATCCCCTCTAAAGGACCTTATTATCACCGGAGGCCTGAGATGCTCCTGAAAAGATCAATAAGGAATATGCTCCCCCTCAGGAAAACAAGAGGACAGGAAGCTTTGAAAAGGATCAAGTGTCACAGGGGTACGCCTGAGAACCTGAAGGGTAAGACAGCTGATATGGAAGGTGCCGCCAAGGATAAGCTTCCCGTAGCAAAGTACATTTCGATAGAGGAGATCTGCAAGAAACTGGGGGCAAAAATATGAAAGTCACTAACACATCAGGGAAGAGGAAAAGAGCCATAGCACGGGCTACAGTAAAACAGGGAGAAGGCAATGTGATTGTTAATGGAAGACCGATTGATGAGTGCACTCCCAAATATGCTATGATGAAGATGAAGGAACCTGTTCTCCTTGCAGATACCGCGGCCGGCAAACTGGATATAAATGTCAGGGTCCATGGCGGCGGATA
The DNA here is from genome assembly GCA_051819665.1 of Nanobdellota archaeon. Classification (GTDB taxonomy): domain Archaea; phylum Nanobdellota; class Nanobdellia; order Woesearchaeales; family CAZZGN01; genus JBNJDG01. The sequence goes on along the minus strand of JBNJDG010000013.1, from coordinate 17,898 downwards.
TATGAGCCAGGCGGATGCGGTCAGACTTGCTATAGGCAGAGGTATAGTCCAGCATACTGGTGATGAGAAGATCGAGAAGGATTTTCTTGATTATGACAGACAACTTCTTGTCGCTGACGTGAGGAGGAAAGAGGCTTACAAGCCGAACGACTCCAAGGCACGTGCTAAGAGGCAGAAGAGTTACAGGTGAAAATATGATTATCAATATAAGATGCTGGAGCTGTGGAAAACCCATTGGTCATCTTTGGGAGACCTATAAGGAAAGGGTCGAGAATGGAGAGGAAAGGAAGAAAGTGATGGACGATCTCGGCCTTGAGAGATACTGTTGCAGGTCTTCGATACTTGGTCATGTTGACCTTGTGGATACCGCAGCAAGGTTCAAGAAAGTTTAGACCAGCTGCTTATATTCATTTTTATTCTTATCATATCTACATAAGCTTTCTCGTCTGAGGAGGAGTTGTAGACTGTTCTCATATATTCTGAGGCTTTATCGAATTTTTCTGTATTATCCTCGCTGAAATAACTTAGTTCGTTTATGGTTGTCCATCCGTCTTCATAGTATTGCAGTTCCTTCCTCTCCAGAGAGGTGGTCATGTTGTGTTCCAAGGTAGTCTCTGAGGAGTGTATTGTCCCTTCAGGAACATCAAAGGTGTAGTTTATATGCTGTGTTGTTCCGGAAGGTATGCTCAGTGAGGCGGAATTATTATCGCTCTCTTCCACTTTAGAAGTCACTTCAGTTACAGGCACTGAGCTCTTCTCTGCCTTGACTAGCTTGGGATTTATCACGGTGGTGTTGAAAGTATAGGTCTTGCTGTGTCCGTAGGATGCAGTGATCGTGATTGTATTATTTGTGTCTCCATTGAATGTCTCACTGGTGGAGACATTGATCTTTTCCTCCATATCCCAGTGTTCGGGGTTTATGAAATTGGTGATGATGTTCTTCTCAGTTTCAACAGGAGAGCCGTCCAGGAATATGTTAATATCCTCTTTTTTGAGTTTCACGCTTCCGGTGTTCCTGAAGATGAAGTCAGTCCCGGAAGAATCAGGATGAATATTTTCAAGCTCTGAATCAGTATGGAGTTTCCTGAACCTTGTTTCGGCCGCTTCCCTGACCGAGATACTTTTGCTCTTCATTACTTCTGTATGGGTTATCACCTGGCCGAATATTATGCTCAGGGTGATTATGAAGAGGAAGATGTAGATGTATGCTGTACTGGCCATAAAGTACCTCTACTTTCATCAGTTTTTAAATTTTGCTGTTGTCTGTTGTTCTTTATCCGGTCTTGGAAGGCTGTATGTAGGTAAATTTATTAATAAAATATGTTCTCACACTATATTATGGATTTCAAAAAGATCGAAAGGAAATGGCAGAAGAAGTGGGAGGATGACAAGGTCTTCCGGACAACGAAGGATGACAGGGAGAAGTTCTATTGTCTCGAGATGTTCCCATATCCCAGCGGTTCTGGCCTTCATATGGGTCATTCTTTCAATTATACTATAGGTGATATCCAGGCCCGTGCAAGAAGGATGATGGGATTTAATGTGCTTTATCCTATGGGTTATGATTCTTTCGGTCTGCCGGCTGAGAATGCAGCGATAAAGAATGATACGCATCCGCGGGATTATACCAGGAAGTCCATAAACAATTTCATAAGCCAGCAGAAATCTTTAGGTCTCAGTTATGACTGGGAGAGGATGGTCTCCACCTGCGAACCGGAGTACTATAAATGGAACCAGTTCATATTCCAGGAACTTCTCAAGAAAGGTCTTGTTTACAGGAAAAAATCCCCTGTTAATTGGTGTCCGAAATGCTCCACTGTTCTTGCGAATGAACAGGTCCATGACGGCAGGTGCTGGAGGCATGAGGATACTGAGGTCGAGCCGAGAGAGCTTGAACAGTGGTTCATAAAAACTACAGAATATGCACAGGAACTGCTTGATAAACTTCCTGAGCTTGAATGGCCCGAAAGGGTAAAGGCTATGCAGAGGAACTGGATAGGCAGGAGTGAAGGAGTAACTTTCAACTTTGAGGTTGTTGATGAGGATGATAATGTCCTCGGGAATGTAGATACGTTCACGACCAGGCCTGATACGGTCTATGGCTTAACTTATCTTGTCCTTGCTGTCGAGCATCCTAAGGTGATCGAATGGGCAAAGGATAAGGACAAAGCTTCAGAATTTGTGAAGGAGACAAAGAAACTCAGTACTATGGAGAGGACTTCCGAGGAGAAAGAAAAGAAGGGAATGCCTCTCGGCGTTTATTTCAGGAATTCATTCACAGGTGAGAAGCTTCCTGTCTGGGTGGCGGATTATGTCCTGCCTGAATACGGCACGGGTGCTGTGATGGCGGTGCCAGCGCATGATCAGCGTGATTTTGATTTCGCCTCTAAGTACGATCTTCCTGTGAAGCAGGTCATCTCAGAGGACAGAAAGGAACATAGGCTGGATCAGGCTTATACTGAAGAAGGGGTCATGATCAATTCCGGTGAGTTCAATGGTATGAAGAGCTCTGAAGCTATAAATAAGATAGCTGACTTTGCAGAGAAGAAAGGTAGAGGGAAGAGGGAAGTCAATTATAAGCTCAAGGACTGGCTCGTCTCGAGACAGAGGTATTGGGGGACACCTATCCCTATTATCCATTGTGATAAATGCGGTGCTGTCCCTGCTGAAATTCCAGTGAGGCTTCCGGATGATGTCAAGTTCGGTCAGGGCAATCCTCTTGAGACCAGCGATGATTTTGTGAATGTGAAGTGTCCTGAATGCGGCGGTGATGCGAAGAGAGAGACTGATACTATGGACACTTTCTTCGACAGTAGCTGGTATTTCCTGAGGTATACGGATAATAAGAATGAAGAGAAGCCTTTCGATAAGGAAAAGGCTGATTATTTCATGCCTGTTGATCAGTATATAGGTGGTGCAGAGCATGCTTGTATGCACCTCATCTATGCGAGGTTCTTCACGAAAGCTCTTCGTGATATGGGTTATGTGGATTATGATGAGCCTTTCAGGAAGCTCTTCAATCAGGGGATGCTTCACGGCCCTGACGGTCATGTGATGTCTAAGTCAAGGGGCAATGTAGTTCTTCCTGAAACGGTCTCCGAGAATTACGGTATAGACACCGCAAGATTCTTCCTTACCTCGCTCGCTTCTCCTGATAAGGATATGCAGTGGAGTGAGAAGGGCATAGAGGGAAGCCTTAGGTTCATAAAGAAAGTGATCAGTTATATTGACACTGTCAAATTCGGAGAGTCCAGCGATAAGGTCGAGAGCAAGGTCAATAAAGCTATTAAGTCAGTGACAGAGGATATAAAGGCTTTCAGGTATAATATAGCAACAATAAGCATAAGGGAGCTTTTTGATTCCTTTGAGGAAGAGATCAATAAAGAGGAGCTAGAGAAGTTCCTCAAACTCCTGCATCCGTTCTGCCCACATCTTACTGAAGAGCTGTGGGAGAAGATAGGTAATGAGCCTTACCTTTCACTTGCAGAGTGGCCTGAATCGGATGAGTCGAAGATCGATGAGGAAGCCGAGATGATTGAAGAGGCCGCTCATAATGTGAGGAGGGATATATTGAGGGTGAAGCAGCTTGCCGGTATAGAGAAACCCTCTATGATCAGGGTCATTGTCTCGCCTGAATGGAAATTCTCTTTCTTCTCTAAGCTTAAGGAGGAGATCAGGGAATCAAGGAATCCGGGCCAGGTCATGAAAAACATAATGGCCGATGAGGGGTTAAAGAAGCATGGCAAGGAGATAAGCAAGATGGTCCCTAAGCTCGTGAAGGATGATTCAAAGCTTCCAAAGATGCTTCTTGGTCAGGAGAAGGAGATTGAAGGGTATAAGGAATACAAGGATTTTCTCGAGGGGGAGTTTGATTGTGATGTCGAGGTTGTGAAGGCAGAGGACTCGGATGATCCTAAAGCGAAACAGGCCTCTCCACTCAAGCCTGCTATCGTCCTTGAGTAAGTTTTAAATACTCTCTGATCATTTTTTTCTTTATGAAAGCCCTCTTAGTGTATATGAAGCTTAAGAAAAAGGCTCATAAGGACTCTTTCGAGAAGGTGAAGAGAGTGTTGAAAGAGAATTCTGTCTCCTTCAGGGCTAAGAGGAGGGAATATGTGAGTCCTGAGGATATTGGTGAATCTTCGATTGTAATAACTCTCGGCGGTGATGGTACTTTTTTGGGTGCTGCCAGCCGGATAAAGGACACTACACCCGTTTTAGGGGTGAACATGGATCCGGAGAATAAAGAAGGGTTCCTCCTGAGTACGGATAAGGAAGGTTTTGAGGATTTCTTCCTGAAGATTCTTTCAGGGAAAGCGAAGCCGGTGAAGCTCCGGAGGCTCAAAGCCCTGGTCAATGGCAGGGAACTTCCAAGGTTAGCGCTTAATGAATTCTATATAGGTTATCAGAAGGCTTATCATACAGCCAGGTATGAGCTCAGGATCGAAGGCAGGAAGGAATTCCAGAAAAGTTCGGGTCTTCTCATATCGACGCCAGCCGGCAGCCATGGCTGGACAGCCTCGGCAGGGGGAAAGAAGATGTCCCTCGATTCAGGGGATTATCAGATGATAGTGAGGGAGCTGTACTGCAGCAGTCTTACCTCATGCACTACTTATAATAAAATCTTCTCTTCAAGACAGAAACTCAGGATAAGATCAGAGATGGACAGAGGGATCATAGTTGCGGATTCTCTCCAGCCGGAGTACAAGCTATATAAGGGGGATATGGTCGAGATAAGGCCGAGCAGGCATTGGTTATATGTTTATTGATCTACTTTTATATCAATCCTTGATCCTTGCATCAGGTCTGTACAGAAAAAAGGAGGACACGCCCGATAGTGGATAGCCGGAATCAGCCACAGCGACCCTGCTTCTTCCTCGGCCCCGCTACCCTGTAAACACCACTTCTCCGGGTTAGAGCTGCTCCATTCCTGGCCTGACTCGGTTCCCCGGGGAAACGGTCATACAGGACAGAGCGTCAACGTCCGAAACAGGACTGCGTCCAATCCCGAAAACCGCCTATCGGGCTTCGGCCCTGCCATATCGCCCGGTTGCAGTAGAGGGAGGGGCTAGCTCCCCGGCCTAGTCCGAGTAGTTGGTATGGGCTGTCTTTTTTAAAATGTTTCGTTTAGCTCTCCTACTCTTCCCTTGCCAGGTAGTATATCATATATACAGCAGAGATTCCTACAAGCGTATATACTATGTTTGCTACTACAGGTACAGAGCCCAGGACTGCCTGTACAAGGTCAAAATTGAAGACGCCTACAAGGCCCCAGTTAAGTCCGCCTATTATCACAAGTATCATTGTGATATAATCCATGGAATTCATATGTATCACCCTTAACATGCGTTAATTTAAGAGTATTTAAATATTATGGAAGAATCCTCTCTTTGAACATATGGATTGTCCTAAAATAGTATGAGGATTAATCAAAGAAAAATCAAGAATAGTGAAAGAAGGTTATTTTTTCGGTGGTTTCATCTTCTTCGTGAGGGCGATTTTCTCGTTACATTCATCGCAGTTGAAGACGATTGCCTTGACACCTTTGTAGGTCTTTCTTTTGTAAGGTACAGTCTTCTCGCCTTCATGGTTGCAGAAAGGGCATTTGTACTTTATGTCACAGTCAAGGCTTTCCTCGTATTCTTTCTTCTCTACTGTATATCCGCATTCAGGGCATTTGTATTCCTTGGCCCTTATCTTCACATCACCTGTCTTGGGATCTACCGGTTTTCCCATCAATGCCTTTCCGCATTCGGGGCATTCTTTCCTGTAGACCCATGCTTTCGCAAATCCTTCTCCAATGAATCTGTTCGTGAAATATACAAGTTCATCCATTGATTCTGGTTCCTTCATCATATCACCTTTTTATCTCGACAGATATTCCTTTACAATCAGCTCTTATGTATCTTGGGCATTCTGTATACTCAAGACCTTCGTTCTTGCAGTAGTTTATTAATCTTTTCCTCTCCTCTTCATCACTGAATTTGACTATGACATTTATCCCGTTCCTGTTTATAAGCTCGTGGCCTTTCAGGTCCTTCATCACCTTTTCTTTCTTTTTCCTGAAATATTCAAGCCTCTCATCAAGGTTTTTGAGCTTTTCATGGAGTTCAGGGAAGTAATCTTCCTCGTAGTCCTCCTCAAAGGCTTCCAGGTCTGTCGCTATGAAACCCCCTTTCCCTATGTTAATGGGTTTCCATCTCCCAAAGCTTCCGATGATTATGTCTCCGTACTTTGCCTTTTCCGTTCCTATAGAGCCTGAAACATCATTGATGAGAAGGTTAGCTGTGATGTTTTCCATCGGTATGAGCGAGTGATACCCTGCCATGGAATTAATAAGTGCAACTCCCTCAGCGTTGAGGTTGTCGATGTATCCGTATTCGGTCCTTATCTCTTTCAGTTCAAATTTGAGCTTTTTCGCAATCTGAGGATATGTTATCCATCCTCCCTGGTCCTGCATGTATAGGAGGTTGTATCTCTCCCTCGCGTATTTCAGTGCTTTCTTTATAGCAGAATTCCCTCTCCTCATAAAGTATATGTTCTTCTTTCCGGTGAGTTCTTTCAGAGTCCTTTTGCATTCCTCTTTCATTTTATCCCTGTAAGTGTGGTTATTATATAAAATTTGGGTTAGGTTTAAAAATATTGATGAATATCTTCCTCATATGGGTTTTTATGATGCTATTGCTTCGGGTTATGATGAACTTCATGGTGATGAGCAGAAGAGGAAGCTTGATTTCATATTCTCTAAGGTCTCGATTGGAATAGGGGAAAAAGTTCTTGATGTCGGGTGCGGAACAGGGATAGCACAGAAGTATATTGAGGATAGGTTCGGTGCAGATACTTTCGGTGTGGATCCGTCAGAGGGCCTTCTTGCTAAGAATCCGTGTAAATGCAGGAAAGCCTCCGCTGAGAGCTTGCCTTTCGGTGATGGGGATTTTGATATAATCATCTCCCTTACGGCTTTACAGAATTTTTCCGATCTCCGACAGGGGCTAAGTGAGATGAGAAGGATGGGAAGAAGATTTATATTGACTTATCTTAAATCAGTGAAGGATGCTGGTAATATAGAAGGGGTTGTCAGGGAAATCTTTCCCGATGCTGTGAGGTATGATCAGGGTAAAGATGTGGTTTTTATTGTTGGTTATTTTCATAATATTTAAATATCTCTTTGTATTCTCGACTACCTTGTATGTGGAACAAGATATCCAACTCGGAAGATGCAATCTGCTTCGAGAAGAACAAACAGGATATTTCTGTGAGGCTTGAAGCGAGGTATGAAGGAGATAGATGGATAGTTTACAGAGGATTCTATACAAGTGACAGGAGGAATTATACTGAAGAGTATTCTGCACAGACGAGGGAAGAAGCCGAGAAGATGATAAAGAATCTCAAGAGTGAGAAGGATATAACTCTCGGGCAGCTGAATGAATTGATCAAGAAGAAGAACAGGAAGCTGGGTGTTGAATTCAGGAGAGCATTCAGGGAAGAATCCGTAGAGAAATGGAATTTTTCTATTAATGAAGGCAAATATGATAATTTCTTTATAGTGAAGGAGGCCGATAGTCTCGAGATAGACATTGTTCTCGATGAGAATTATAAATCAAGGAAGGATGAGATCATAGAGAGGATCAATAACCTTCTTTCAGTATCTGAAGGTGCGGATTATAACGTGTATTTCTTTACCAGGAACGAGAAGATAAGTGAATCTGTGCCGGATTATGAGGTTGAACTCGGTTTCAGATAAATTTAAATAATATTTGATTTAAGATTGTCCATATGGTAGAAGATCAGGAAAATTCTTATGAGAAAGGGTTGAGTGTTTTTGAGATAATTATCCTTTTTGTCGGGATAGTTTTGACTTATTTTGGTTTTAATGTGATAAATCACCTTTTCGAACGGGACGGCGGTATGAACTGGCTCATGCTCATATCAGTGTTCACATGGTTGATGCTCCTTGTGATGTTCATATTCCTCAGTATGGGTGTTGATACCACAAAGAGGCAGTTGAAAGAGATAAAACTCCTCAAGGAAGTGATAAAGGATCAGGCAGAGGAGATGAAGCTCCTTAAGAAAGGGCTTCTCAAGAATAAGAAGAAATGATCTTATTGATATTCACTATCGGTTTTTTTATCCTCTCTCTGTCATCAAGGGCCAGTCTTGGGCATGTAGTGTTCACGAAGACTTCAATGAAGGGATAATTCTCGAACTCAGAAAGCTCTATCGTGTTTCCCATGAAAAAGTAGAAGTTCTTCTCCGGGTATTTTTCCTTCAGTTCCAGCGCCATTCTCATGGCATATTGGCCGGGTTTTACGCTTATGATGACTCCTATGTTATCTGAGCTATGGAATCTTGTCAGGGCCCCTTTCTCGAGTTTCTTTATTTTCTTGATTCTCTCTGTATCTAATTTATCAAGTCTCTTTGTGAAAGGGTTATAGGTGTAAATGGGCTTATCATTCCCGTATGCCAGTGCTTCCGGATGGAATTTCCCATCTCCGATGTACAGCAGAGCATCCGCATCAATATCGACCTTCTCTGTATTGCAGCCAAGGACCTGCCCCTCGTATGCAGTATGCTTTGTCTTTGATGTTTTTGCATTGAGTTTTCTTTTTATATCATCAAGTTGGTCTATGAACTGGACCGAGGTGAAAACAGCGAGATTATCAGGTAGTTTATCTATGACCTCCTCCGGAATGTTTATCCTCTTACTGTATTTAGCGTTAAGGAAAAGTGCTTTCATATTGACAGGCAGTTCTTTTAGATTTAAAAATATTCGGTTATTGATCTCCGTCCGGAACAATGTCGTCATTCTTCCGTTAATAATTTCTTTTATAAATCACTTGTATTGAATTTATTCCATGACCGGGGAAGTGAAAAGAGATGTAGGATTCATGCCTATCTTCTTGATAACCTTGAACGCTATATTTGCTAGTTCGTTGACTTATCTTCCCGGTGTGGCGGTGCAGGAGATGGGAGGAAGATCACTTGTGGCATGGGTCTTCATCTTTGCGATAGGAATATATGTGGCTATGGGTCTGGCTGAGCTTGTTACTCTTTTTCCCGATGCGGGTGACCTTTATGTCTATGCTAAAGAGGCCTTCGGTCATTTTACCGCTTTCCTTGTCGGCTGGGTCTCATGGCTCGGAGGTAACCTGACTGCCAGCCTGGGTGTGGTCTGGGCGCTTGAATACTTTTATCCAAAGGCAACCTTTATGTCATATGTTTGGGAACTGGGGATTGCGCTTGTTATCATATTCCTGCTCAATCTTGCTGTTTATATGGGCATGACATTGAAGAGGATGCTTTTGGCTTTCTTTTCTGTAATAACCCTTGTCGTGCTTTTCATACAGATCCTTCCTCTTTTTGTCAATCTCTCTTCTGTATTCGGTCAGGGGGGGCCGATAACGAAGTTTACCCTTCAGCCCATAATCGACTCCTTCACCTCCCAGGCTGTGAATCCGGTGTTGCTTTTTGCCACGGCTTTCATAATTGCAGAGGGCATAATGGGCATGGAGATAATAACTTTCCTCTCTGAGCAGGCCAAGAGCAGAAAGACCATACCTAAGGCGCTGCTTTCAGCGATAAGCGTAGCCGCTTTCTTCACTATATTATATGTCTTCGGTTCGCTGGGTATATTGCCTATCGGAGAATATGCTTCTTCCCTTCTACCCCATAAGGAAATCATCCATATGTTATGGAGCGGGACTGTCTCTACTTTCATTTTCGTAGGGACTGCCCTGATGATACTCTCTCCGGCAATAGTATGGGCGCTTGTGGGTCCTAATCTTCTCAAGAGTCTGGGAAAGGATAAGCTCATCCTCAGGCATCTTTCAGAGCTTCATCCCCGTTTCAAGACACCGTATAAGGGAATTATATTCCAGGGTGTTGTTATAAGCATATTCACTGTTTTCATGTTCTTACTTTATATGAATAATCATCATGATCCCTACAAACTGGTACATGAGGTCTTCATAATCCTCGCTCTTCTTACTCTCTCCGTAACTATGCTCACCATTCCTGTATTCAGGAAGAAATATAAGAACTTCAGGCGTGAGTTCAAGCTTCCTTTTGGTGAGATTGGGCCTATTATGCTTGTGATGATCTTTATAGTTATGGGTGTGTCTTATGCAATAGTTACAGGAACGGTCAATATTTTCTCGATGGCCGGCTCGCTTGTTGTTCTTGGTGTGCCTGTATATTTCCTTATAGAGCTTTATTATGATCCTACGGCCATAATCAAGGTGAATGACTCTTTCGCGCATCTTGCCCTGTTTACAGAAAGCATAACAGTGCCTAAGAATGTAAGGAAAAGGATATTTGACATATTGAGTGATGTAAGGGGTAAGAAAGTTTTGGAGTATGGTTGTAATATAGGTACCATAACCCTTATGTTAGCACGTTTAGTGGGACCCAGGGGCGAGGTATATGCAACGGATATATCTATGAAGCACCTTAAGATAACCCATAATAGGGTGAAGAAACAGAAGAAGAAGCTTAAAGATTATAAACATCCTCAACTATACATACTTCATGATGAGAATCAGATGACGAGGATCCATCCTTCAATACCTTACGCTGATGCTGTCATCTCTATGGGGATGCTCGGTTATGTACAGGATATAAAGAATGTACTTGATGATATCTATAATATTCTTCCTGACGGTGGAGAGTTGTGTTTCGTGGAATTTGGTGATTTTTTCAAGGTGATACCCAATGTTGAATGGTTATCGAATAATGCAAGGATAGAGAAGATCTTCAGGGAGTCCGGATTTTCAGTGAGAGTGATAAGGGAAGAAGGGACTTTCTGGAATTATATTTATGTATATGGGATAAAATCGAAGGAGGACGTACCTTTCATATAGAATGGCAGAACTGAACAAGAACCTTAGTTACCCTGTAATCCTGATAATCACCATGACCAATATAATTGGTACAGGAGTTTTCTTCCTCCCTGCAGTCGGTATAAGGGAAGCAGGGCCGGCTTCGATAATCTCCTGGTTGATACTTACGGCTATCTCTATATACATAAGCATGCTTTTTGCTGAGCTCACCAGCATGTTCCCTACGTCAGGAGGTACTTATGAATTCTGTAAGCAGGCTTACGGAAGGTTCACGAGTTTCATAATAGGCTGGATGACCATATTGGCAGGTAACATAACCATAGCGATGCTCATCGTGGGAGCCATACAGTATCTCCTCCCCTTCACCGGTACAGCTACGATGCTGGGAATGACCATCTCGAGCAAGTTAGTGAAGCTTGCCATGTGCATCTTTTTCATAATTATGTTCAACTATATAGCTTTTAAGGGTATAAAGACAAGCGCCACAATGATGGTTGTGTTCGGTATTATAACCCTTTCCACTCTTGCAAGCCTCATAGTTACAGGGATATGGAATTTTGATCTGAGTACCGTGGCAGTCTCTTCCGCAGGAGTTTCGGATTTTCTTCCTTTCGGTCTGATCCCTGTTGTTGTAAGCATATTCTTCATAGCTGAAACTTTCTTCGGTTGGGAGACAGCCACTTTCCTAGCTGCAGAGACAAAGGATGGTAAGAGGGTTGTGCCTAAAGCTCTTGTCACTGGTACAAAATTGATAGGGGTGATTGTGGTTCTTTTGGTGATAATATCTCTCGGCAATCTGCCATGGGATATATTTGGAGCAAGTGACAGGCCTCTCTCGCTTTTAGGAGAGACTTTCTTCGGTTCTTTGGGAGAGATGATATTCACTCTCCTAGTGTATGTTTCTATAATCGGAAGTGTAGCTGGCTGGATAGTATCCGCGCCGAGACTGCTCCTTGCAATGGCTGATGACAAGCTTCTTCTGGGTCAGTTCAAGGAGATACATCCAAAGAATAAGACACCTTATAAAGCAATCATGTTCCAGACAGTATTCACTCTTATCCTTGTCAGTATAGGTTTTGATTCCTATGAGTTTCTTCTGCACTTGCTTGTGCCTCTTGTACTTATAACTTACAGCTTTGTCATATTAGCAGTATATGTTCTGAGGAGAAAGAAACCTGATCATCCGAGATATTATAAGGCTCCTTTTGTCAAACATGGTTCTTTCTCTGTAGTGGCTTTCCTTGCTTTCCTTATAATAATGTGGATAATCAATACGGAAGGTGCTGTCCAGACAATGAGGTTCGGTCTCTCGCTGATAGGTTTCGGCATACCATTGTATTTCCTTATTGAGATGTATTATGATCCTAAGGCCATTATCAAAGTGAATGATTCTATAGCTCATCTTGCTCTTTTCACTGAGAGCATAACAGTGCCTAAGAATGTAAGGAAAAGGATATTCGAGATATTGAAGGGGGTAAGGGGTAAGAAAGTTTTGGAGTATGGATGCAGTGTGGGTACAATAACCCTGATGCTTGCCCGCCTGGTGGGCCCTCACGGGGAGGTTTATGCAACGGATATATCGATGAAACACCTTAAGATAACTCACAGGAGGGTGAGGAAGCAGGAGAAGGAGATCAAGGACAAACATCCTCATCTTTACATACTTCATGATGAGCAGCAGATGACGAGGATCCATCCATCGATACCTTATGCTGATGTGGTAATCTCCATGGGTATGCTGGGCTATGTGCAGGATATAAAGAAAGTTCTGAATGATATATATAATATCCTGCCGGAAGGTGGAGAGATATGTTTAGTGGAATTTGGTGATTTTTTCGGAGTCATACCCAATGTTGAATGGCTCTCTAATAATGCAAGGATAGAGAAGATCTTCAGGGAATGTGGTTTCTCAGTCAGGGTAATAAGAGAGAAAGGGATTTTCTGGAATTACATATATGTTTACGGAATAAAATCAAAGGAGGACATACCAGTGGTGTGATATGGAACTGATATTGTTCATTTTCGGGGCCTTGCTTTCTTCCTTCCTATTAGGTGAATTGTTCAAGAAACTTAATATGCCCCAGGTACTCGGTCCTTTGCTTCTCGGCCTTATATTGGGTCAGGAACCTCTCATAAACATGCTCCATTCGGATAACAATCTTGAGTTACTGACATTCATCAAGGAATTAGCAATTATTTTCTTACTTTTCTTTGTAGGCCTTAAGATAGATCTCAGGGACTTCAGGAAGACTTCGACAAGATCCTTGTTCGTTAGTTTATTCGCTGCTTTAATCCCTCTGGCTCTAGGTTTCTTCTCAATCATAATCTTGAATAGTTTTGGACTTCTTGGTTTTATGGGAGATGTGGCCAATATATATCTTGTAGCTTTCGTTGTGGGTATCTGCTTTTCTATAACTGCGGAGGGTGTGATAATTGAGATACTTGAAGAACTGGGGTTAATGAGGACGATTGTCGGCGAGACAGTCATAGAATCAGGGATAATTGATGATATCATAGGGATCTTTCTTATAAGTGCTCTTGTGGCGTTGCTCCCAGGTCAGGGGTCTTCTTCTGTAGGGCTGGCTATAGCCAACAAGATTTTCGAGATGATCATGTTCACTGCCATTATTTTCATTGTTGGTTATTATTTCGTTCCTAAGATAATGAAAGCTGTAGAGAAGGAGAAGTCCACAGTCAGTTTCTTTTCAGTGTCGATAATGATTGCTCTTTTCCTTGCACTTACAACAAAGTTCTTTGAACTTGGTGGTTCGATACTGGGTGCGTTGTTCGGAGGGATAATCATCAGGCATGCTCTCCTTTCAGGAGACGAGTATGAGAGGAAGGAGGAAAATTATATCACCAGCATAATAGAGGTAACTACATTTGGCTTCTTTGCGCCCTTCTTCTTCATGTGGATCGGCATTAATGTAAATCTTCCGGCTCTTTTCGAATATCCCCTTTATGCTATCCTCTTTGTTGTAATGGCTACCCTGGGCAAGGTTGTTGGTTCTACGATCGGCAACAGGATGGCGAAGGGCAAGCATTGGGAAGGGATGATCATCGGCTGGGGGATGAATACGAGGAGCGGTGTTGACATAATGGTTGCTTCACTTGCTCTGTCAGTAGGTATTATAAGCGTAAACCTGTTTTCAATACTTATACTTACGTCATTTATCACGACCATAATCAGTCCCGTCATGTTCAAGTATCTGGTCAAGCACCACCACAGGGTCTAGCATTTGATATCCTACCGAAAGCGTTATATATCCCTCGATTGATTTTCAATCCATGGACGTCATCATATTCTTTGTCTCTTTGGCTGCCCTGCTCTATGGAGCGCATCTATTGGTAACTAATTCCTCTGCTCTTGCCCTGAGGATGGGTGTCAGTAAGACTGTCATAGGTTTGAGTGTATTGTCCATTGGCACGAGCCTGCCGGAGATCGCCACTTCAATAACTTCTTTTACAACAAATCAGGCGTCTGTAGGTTTGGGGAATATAGTCGGAAGCGAGCTTATCCAGATCACCCTTGTCCTTGGTATTGTTGCTATGATAAGGCCACTTTTAAGCAAAAGGAGCACTATCCTCAGGTATGGTATCGCAATGGTCGGTGCTGTTCTCCTGGCTTATATCTCCCTTTATGATGGTGTCATACATTGGTATGAGGGTGTCATCCTCTGTGTATCTTATATATTCTTCCTATATCTCTCGATGATAAAAGAGAAGGCTGAGGAGAAGGTTGAACAGAAAGGTACTGTGACAAGGAATGTCCTTCTTATAATCGCCGGAATAGCTCTTACCATAGTGGGAAGCAAATATATGGTGAGCTCTACAGTCTCCATTGCAAACATGATAGGGATAAGCGAATATGTGGTATCTGTTATCATTGTCGGTCTTGGGACAAGCCTTCCTGAGCTTATAATAAGCGGGATGGCGGCTTACAGGAAGGATTATGGTCTGGGTGTGGGTAATCTTCTGGGGAGTAATATAACTGATCCTACATTTTCTCTCGGGATAGGTGCGGTCTTCAGTAAAGCTACCGTGATCTCTCCTCTTGCTACTCAATCTTTCCTCTACATGACTGCTGTCTTTGTGGTTGCTCTAGGCATGTTCTACCATAAGGGCAGGCTGAGCAGGTGGCAGGGCGTTTCCCTTGCATTGCTTTACTTTGTGGTGCTTATGTTGATGTCCTGATAATTGCCAAAACCTTTAAAAACATAACATCAATCCCTCACATCATGGCAAAGAGAAGTCCTGTGTGTTCGGTTGTGGGCCATGTGGATCATGGGAAATCCACTCTCCTGGATAACATAAGGGAGTCTAATATAGTTTCTAAAGAGGCAGGTTCGATAACCCAGTCCATAGGGGCTTCTATAGTTCCTCTTGAAATCATAAAAAAACTTTGTGGAAGTCTTCTTGAGAGCACGGGCAGGGATCTTGATCTTCCCGGGCTTTTGTTCATAGATACTCCCGGTCATGCAGCTTTCACTTCACTCAGGAAGAGAGGGGGAAACCTGGCGGATCTTTCTGTAGTTGTAATAGATATAAACGATGGAGTTCAGCCTCAGACAGAGGAATCGATAAGGATCCTGATGTCTTATAAGACCCCTTTTGTCATAGCTCTCAATAAGGTTGACCTGATGCCGGGTTTCAGGGAATATAAAGGAGAGCCCCTGCTCAAGCAGATACAGAACCAATCAGATGATGTCCGGAAGAAGATAGATGAGAGATTATATAGGATAGTGGGAAGGCTCAATGAGCTATTCGGTATAACTGCTGAGAGGTTTGACAGGCTTGAGGATTATACTAAACAGATAGCGATGGTCCCGGTAAGTGCGAAGACTGGTCTTGGTGTGCCTGAGATACTCATGCTGCTGATGGGTCTTGCTCAGAAATACCTGGGGAAAAATCTGGACTTTGAGGTAGAGGGCCCTGCGAAAGGTACTGTTCTTGAGGTCAAAGAGGACAGGGGTCTAGGGATAACGATTGATGCCCTTATATATACGGGAACCCTGCAGGTTAATGACAACCTTGTTATAGGTACTATGGGTGAACCTATAGTAACTAAGGTGAAGGCTCTGTTCCTGCCTGATGAGCTTGCCGAGATGAGGGATAATAAATCGGGCTTCAAGTCTATAAAGAAGGTCACTGCAGCTACCGGTGTTAAGATCTCGGCCAAGGGGATTGATGATGTTGTAGCTGGTATGCCTCTCCAGTCAGGTGAAGACACTGATAAGGCAAAGGATGAGATTAAGAAAGAGGTTGATGAGGTGCTTATAGAGACCGATAAGGAGGGAATCATATGCAAGGCGGATTCTCTCGGAAGTCTGGAGGCTCTTGTGAAACTTTTCAGGGAGAACGGGGTTAGTATAAGGAGAGCAAGAGTTGGTGAGATATCCAAGAGGGATATAAGCGATGCCGAATCCGAGGAGGACCCACTTTCGAGAGTTGTTGTCGGTTTTAACGTTAAGGGTGAAAGCACTGAGAACGTTAAGGTTATCACGAGTGATATAATATACAGGATTCTCGATGATCTTCAGGAATGGCAGGAGAAGAAGAGGCGGGAGATCAAAGCGAGAGAGCTTGATAATCTCACCTGGCCAACCAAGATAGAAGTGCTTGATGGTTATGTGTTCAGGAAGAGCAATCCTGCAGTTGTTGGTGTTGAGGTTCTTGCGGGAAAACTTAAGTCAGGCACTAAGATGATGAAGAACGGGAAGCAGGTGGGAATGGTCAAGCAGATCCAGAGTGAGAACAAGTCCGTTTCGGAGGTCAGTAAAGGTAAGCAGGTAGCTGTCTCCTGCCCTAATGTCACTGTCTGCAGACAGATTGATGAGAATGATGTTCTTTATAGTATGATAACAGAAGAAGAATTCAAGAAATTCAAGGAGTTCAAGGAATTTCTTGACAGTGATACTAAGATGGTTCTGAAAGAGATAGGTGCTATAATGAGAGAGTCTAACCCTGTCTGGGGAGTCTGATAGCATCCCTGATTATCTTCCGATGATCGAAAGCGAGATCCAGTTTATCCAGTTCTTTTATGTTTATCCATTCAGCTTCTTTTGCATCGCTTCCGGCTTTTGTCTTATAGCTTCTTGATTTCGCTCTGAAAGCGACTGTTACGTATCTCCCCCGTGGGTCTCTGTTGGGATCACTGTAGGTGCCTACCTGTTTTGGGTTATGGGCTTTTATGCCTGTCTCTTCTTCAAGCTCTCTTTTAGCGGCTTCCTCTGCTGTCTCGTGCATCTCTATATGTCCTCCGGGGAGAGCGTAATGGTCTCTGAAAGGAGGATATCTTCTCTTTATCATGAGGACTTTGTCCCTGCCTTCGATTTTTTTGATAAGGACTGTATCGGCAGTAAATTTCATACCTTTAATGAAATCACTGGCTAAGAAACCAAAATCGTATTTCTGATAGAGCATATCGCCTATCTTTCCGTTCAGCCATGCTGCTTTCCTGGCAGAGGAGAGTTTGCTTTTCCCCTGGCTCATGAAACCGGCAGCCATCCCTGCAAGAACATCTCCTGTGCCTCCTACAGTCATACCTTCGTTCCCTGTGTTATTCCTGTATGTCCTGTCTCTTGTTATTATCTTATCCTCTTTCCCTTTGAGAATAATCACGTTATCATTCAGGCTTTCCCTATTATTAATGCTTTCATATTCCTTCTTATGTGGGGTGAGTATGGAATCCCTGATATGTTTGAGATCTAACCCTTTCAAAGCGTCCGCATCGATGACTTTATTCTTATTGTTGTAGACAATTTCTTTTATGATATCCTTCGTTCCTTTATCATTTCCTAAACCTGGTCCTATGAGGATGACGTCGTTCTTTTCCATCTCTTCTTTTATCCTTTCCAGGTTCTGCTCAGTAATGTTCTTCCCTTTCAGTTTGATTGTTATTATATCCGGGGATAAGGAGTTGATCGTCCATGCTACTTTCTCAGGGCAGACTACTTTCACTAGGTCAGCTCCTGATCTTAAAGCTCCCATCGCGGCGAGGAAAGGTGCGCCGGTGTAGTCTTCACTTCCTCCTATTACGAGGATTCTTCCGTTCTCTCCC